>JBECKS010000209.1:0-7499 GCA_040235395.1 Pseudomonadales bacterium
GATAGGTACAGGCATCAATATCGCAATGAATGCCGGGGTAACGGTTCCAGTACCAGGTGCCCCCGAAGTCACCACCTTCATCAATCATCCGTATGCTTTCAAGCCCAGCCATACGCAATCGAGCACCTGCTAACAAGCCGCCAAAGCCACCACCCAGCACAACTACTTCCACTTCATCATGTAAGGGAGCCCTCTCTACCCTTGGGGTATAAGGGTCATCCACATAGCTACCGAAATCCCCTTCGGTCGCCTGATATTGACCAGCACCTTCTGGTCTAATGCGCCTTTCACGCTCAGCCTTGTATCTAGCGCGCAATGCTTCGGGATCAAAGTCCAGCTTCTCACTCATTTACTGCTTTCCTTACTCTCTTCACTCAAAAAGCGTCTATATAAACATTAACTGCAGGTTTTTCTAAGCTGACACAGCATCTATGTGTAAGCTGGATAAACCTGAAGTATCAAACCTTGCGCATCACCAGTGAACTAATCTTGTAGCTAAGCACCTTTTCCCCATGCTGATTAACCAGCGTCATTTGTGAAGTGACAATGCCATTATTGGGATTGGATTTAGACAGACGTTTATCAATGTTTTCAGAATGCAGAGTAATAATATCACCCGCAAAAACAGGTTTAAGGAATCTCACCTCATCCCAGCCAAGCCCTGCAACAGCCATGATTTGGTCTTTCTTGATGGTATGACCCAGTTTTATTGCAACCGCTACCAGTTGCGCACCCGATGCAAACAGCTTTCCCATAGGTGAATGTTTTGCCATTTCATCATCCAGATGAAATGGCATTGGATCCCATTCTCTAGCAAAGTTTTTGATGCTTTCATCCGTAAAAACATATTTTTCTTCCGACTCATACTTCTTGCCGAATTCAATATCATCAAAATAGGTGGGCATGGAACATTAGCTCTTGTAGAAATGTAATGGGATAACAACAATCTTAAAATATAGATTGTGAATGCTTAGGGAAAACCATCTATAAAGGGTTTAAGGTGGCGCCATGATAACTGCCTTTGAACATAAATAATAATGACAACACTTCAAGACAGGAACAGGATTAATAAAAAGTTAGAGAAGGCTCTATATTCGCTAGTAAATATGGCAGTAATAAATTGCCTCTATAGCTGATCGAGCTCAGTCAGGTTTTCCGGTTTAATAATTTCCGGTAACACATAACAGGCTTCTGCAATGCCCCCGGTATTATCGGTATCGGTCATCAAGGCAATACCGTCAATACTGTCTATATCGATACCAAAATACTTTTTAAAATCCTTCTGAATATTCCTTTCAAAGCTATGCCACTGGCCAAGTTCAGACTCGCCACTTTGAACCACCACCATACGAGCATTTTTAACAATCGGATTAATCCAGCTGTCTCCTACTTTATTTTCCCTTGACCAGACATAATTCAAGGCCTTGGTTTGCCAAGGTAACTTTCCTTCTTTAATAACGAATACTCTTGCAATGAAATCATCGCCATCTTCACTTTTTTCTTTAGCCTTGCCACGATTCTGGATTAGTGCATCGGCACGCCATGACCAGGTCAGTTTTGTTTTATCACTTATTTTCACACGTTTTTCACGAATCAAACCCGAAGCAGATCCATTCGATCTAGCTTCAATACACTCACTACCCTGCTTGTATTCAGTCTTGCCTTTGAAAACAATTTCCTGCCAGTTTTTTAAATAGGAATCACTGCCTGTTTTTTCTAGAGCTCGGGGCTTATTACCAAGATCCCAATTCGCAGTAACGATGTCTAAGTCCTTATTCGCACGATTCATCTCATCAACAAACTGACCATTAAATATCTTGGCCACATTAATACCATTCAAAACCAGATTGACAATTTTCCACTGACCTTCATCATTTTTTCTCAAGGTAAAACGCATAGGATAAACACCCCCATCACTTTTCATGAGCATGCTTACGCCTGCAAGCCTGTCACCTGCATACAATTTGCTATGAGGTAATACCTCCATATTGGCATCCTTGAAAATTTCTAAACTTGAAGAATAGGTTTTTATGAGACGATTTTTGAAAACCTCCTTAAATGCTTTTATCTGCCCTTCTGATGCTGAAAGGTAATATTCTTTACCCATCACATATTTAAGAATGAAATCCAGGTCTACTTTATCGAGCAGCACGTCGTAAACGACTTGCTCATAGTCAGAGGACTCTGACTTACCTTGCAAAGCAGTTTGGAGTTCTTCTAATGTTTGACTCACCATTTCATTAGGTTCTTCAGAAGCAAGAAGCGGCTTAAAAGGAAGGCTTAGCAATACAACTAAAATCAAACAGCTTGAAAAGAAAGGTTGTCTGGACATTAATCCGCCTCATCTTCTTGTTTTGCGAAGTACTTTAAAAAGAAGTACTTTCAAAAACGGGTTTTAAACGTATTTTTCAGATACAGTAATTCGATTATAGGAAATAGACGTGAAAATTAAGTTAAACGATGCCCCTAGGGCACTCTTGAGCTTAGGTCTTGTTGTTTCCATGACATAGCTCACCTGTAACAAATAGACTTTCACAGAATGGCGCTTTATTCTTCTTACAGCCCTTACCTTCAGAGACTACAGTGTATATGAAAACCATAGGCGTTTTTACATCAGGCGGTGATGCCCCAGGTATGAATGCCTGTATCCGCGCCGTCGTGAGAACGGCCTTGCAGCAAGGCCTTGAAGTTTATGGCATCAGGCATGGTTACAAAGGAATGATTAGTGGTGATTTTTTCAAAATGGAATCACATGAAGTCAGCAATATCCTTCAGCGCGGTGGCACGATTCTCAAGACATCACGCTCAAAAGAATTCGAAACCAAAGAAGGACGCCAGAAAGCCTTCCAACAACTTAAAGAACACGGCATTGAAGGACTTGTTGCTATTGGTGGAGACGGCACCTTTACTGGCGCCAATATATTTTTCGAAGAATATGGCATACCCATTGTTGGAACCCCTGGCACCATTGATAACGATTTATTCGGCACCGATAGAACCATCGGTTTTGATTCTGCAGTGAATACTGCGCTGGATGCGATTGATAAGCTTCGCGATACCGCCACCTCACACGACCGTGTTTTTTTAATCGAAGTGATGGGACATCATTCAGGACACATTGCCATTCACAGTGGTATTGGTGCTGGCGCAGAATTTGTGATGGTAGATGAAACCACAAGCACTTTGGGTGACTTGATTCGTTCCTTGAAAAAAGGAAGGGATCACAAAAAAACATCATTCATTGTTGTGCTAGCGGAAGGCGGCGATCACGGTGACGCGCATCAAGTAGCCAAACAGGTTAATGAAGTGCTTCCCGATCTGGATATTCGTGTTTCCACACTTGGTCATGTGCAGCGCGGAGGCTCACCTACTTCCAATGACCGAGTACTTGCATCGCGACTTGGTGTGGCTGCCGTAGAAGGATTGATCAAGGGCGAACGCAATGTAATGGCTGGCATATTAAATGACAAAGTCACTTACACTGATTTCAAGGAAGCGGTTTCTCATGCGAAACCCATTAATCCTGATTTGATGCGGCTGGTTGATTTGTTGAGTGATTAATTAATTTAAACAGCGCTGGTCTAACTTATTCTTCACCATTAAAAATCAAATCCCTGACAGACGTTCCACCCCGGAAATAGCCAATCTTGATGGCTACAAAACCAGCTCTCTCCAGTTCTGTTTCACTTCCATTCACGATAATACGCCTGTTCCCTAGGCCTCCAAGTTCCGCGGTAAATTCAAAATCTTCAGCAAAACGAAATGAAGTGCCAATACTGGTTTTAATTTGTGCAAGCTTTGTTCGGTTTCCTCTCACATCACCAACATAGTCGTATCCGTAAATACCATCGCCGCCAATTCGAGCAAAATAACGATGTTCATAATTGCCCGTATATTGAAGAGAAAAGAACGCTGGCAAAATAACCACAGACCTTAAACGAGAAGTGATTGGGTAACTAAAACCCAAGACTGGAAATACTGGCCATTCTTCTACATAACCAACGTGACCTAAACCTGCTAATCCCAAGGTGTTCTCAAATATCTTATGCCCATAAATCGCAAAGGCATAACCATAACTAGTATCCTGAATCTCTGTTGCATCCAGAAATAAAGCCCCTGCTCCGGCTAAAATGTGATTGCCATTTTTTGTAGCAAGAACCTGCCCGCCAACCGAACCTGTTTTTATTGATGAGTCATCCTCTAATTCCTGTTCTTCAACAGCGAACCTGAAATGTGATACATAACTCCAATCACCTATATCAAAATGTTTAAACACAGGCATGGCACTTTTGAGATTATAGTTTTTAGCCTTGTCATCTGTATCTTTATTTTTTGAACTCAGGGCTTCTACAGATACATTAGAGCGAAAAATCAGGAAGTCCTCTTCAATTCCTGCAAATGCAAAATTACTAGAAACAATAAAAATAAAGAAAAAAATTATTTTAAATAGATTTATCTTCCCTAACATTCTCATCTAACCTCTTACTCCTTTTTTCGTGATTTATTTTCGAAAAATTTCCATACTTCATCAGCCATTTCCATATCATGGTTCTGTTTACCAACAATCACCATAAACATACGGCTAAAATATTCCTGCAAACTCGGTTCTGTATGGCCGCCATTAATCACTTTAAACAAGGCAACCTCTGTATCCTGCTCTCCATTTTTATAAAGATAACGTGTTACGGTTGAATCATCTCGTTTATCTTTATCAGGGTATTCAAATACCTCTGGCTGTTCATCAGCTTTATTAAGTTGGCGCCAGTATTCCACACTCTCTTCAACGGGTTTTGCAACGCCTCTTCCCGCACTTTTCTTTCCAACATTGCCTCCTTCATAAGGCATAAGTGGATCAGCAGTTCCATTCATAAAAAGAATGGAGATTGGTATTTTCTTTTCATGACATTCACTATGCTCAGGGTTACTGGCAACTACAGGAGCAACCGCCGCAAATGTCTCGGGAATTTCCAAAGCCAAACGAATCACCATATTGCCACCATTAGATGTACCGGTTGCATAAATTCGTTCGCGATCAATCGTAACCTTGCTATTAATCTCTTCAATCATTTGTAAAGTAAATTTCACATCATCCGTTTCAGGGTTGGTGGTGGTATCTCCCCTGCAATCATTCCAACCGCGCCTACCACGTTCGTTCTTTTCACCATTAGGCACAGCCACGATTAAGTTCTTCTTTTTTGCCAGTTTTAACCAGAGCTTATAAGGGGCACTGCGCTTATTGACACCTGTCATCATTTTTGAACTTCCCATATGACCGTGATACATAATCACCAAGGGTCTGGGCTCATCGGTTTTCTTATCAGGTAGGTAAAGGTCATAGCTGCGAGTTATTCCATCGACCTTCGTCTCGATATCACTAAGCAGATCAGCGTTAACTGGGGTAAAGAAAAAGATAGAAAGAATAATAATGAGGGATTTTATGGATTTCATTTGTGGCTTTTCTCAAGTTCCATTCAAGATGCTGCATACAATAACGACTACATGCTAAACAGCAACCAAAAAAAGTGACAAGCACGCCTGAATGACAGACATTGAATTATGGAACTAACACTTTTCTGAAAATAATAAGATACTCATGTAATGTTATTTTTACGCTGAACTAGAACCATGGCAAAACAAGCACGCAAAACAAATACGCAATACAGACTCCCCACTCAATTCAAACCCGATAGACCCATCAGTGAAGGTCCGTGGAAGGCTTACATAGATAGCTCTATTGCGCGTCACCCTACGCTCACAATGGATGACCTGGAGCCTACACCAGCAGACCTCGAACTGATTTCCAAACTCGCCTTTAGCCGAGATGAACTGGCCGATAATCTGGCAACACTGATTTTCGAAGACAGATGCGTTGCGCAACAACTTGAGAAGGGTTTAGCAGAAGGCATTGCTTCACTCGATAACCCACCGAAAGCCTTAGTGGATTTTCTGGATTATTACGAAAACATGCCCGACTGGACTTACATGCCAGAACTTAAGAAGCGCATGGCAACAAAAACAGGTCAGAAGTTCTTGCATGCAAAACGTAGAACAAAAGTTAAACACCCATTTGTACAGGCAGCAGAAGATGGTGGGCGTTTAACCGCTGGTTTTTTTGTGGGTGCTTATTACCCTGCTGTTGGTCAATCCATTGTCATCACAGGTTCTGTAGCAAAAGGCAGTAATCGTGTTATTCAAACTTTTAAATTTTTTGACGATACCAGTGATGTACGTGATTTCATGCCTCATGGTTTAGCAGTTCAAGCTGGTGCTAAAGTTCGATTAGGCCATGCCTTTGCACGAAAGCAAATTGAAAAATCAGGTAAGTGGGATAAAGATTATTACGGCGAAATCATTTCCAACTTCGACAACATGATTTTTGCTTCAGGTATTGTGCTTGGTGTTGATGCTATCCAATCCCCTGCCTTTAAAAAATACGGCGTTGATCCAGGCAAAGCCATGGTGTATTTCCTGGGCGCCCCAAAAGAACTGATTCAACTTGATCACGCAGATATTTATCGTTTCTTTTTAATGTGCGTTTCCCATCTCGATGGCTCACCCGACACAGCCAGTCAGGTATACCAATCCTTTAGAAACAATGAACACTACAGAGCAGAAGAAACTATTGAAGATAAATTTTATAAGGAACTCACTTATTTCTTTGCCAACTTAATGACAAGAATCGTTTGGGGTAACGAAATCGCTTCACAAATCACCATGGAAAAAACGTCTTTTGGAATCCCTATGGCGCCCCTCGCGACTTATCTTTCAAAACAGGTGAATAAAAAACCTTCAGAAGGTACAAAGATTATTATTCAATACACCAGAAAGTTATTACCCACCGTGAAAAAAGTGTCCAGCAACAAGCTTGTAAAACGCGTGAGTAAAATCAGATTAGTAAAAAGAAAATATGCTAAACCAGCAGACCCTTATAGCGGTTCATTTGGCATGTTCAGCACGTCTGAAAAAAATAAATAAAACTTCTTATTGTTCCTGCGCTTCTTTTTCTTTCTGTCTAGCTAATGAAGTTAATAGTGTTTTGCCATAATTTTCGGCAGCACCATCAATTTCAAATACCGCATGTCCCGATCCCGTGAGGATGTCACGGTTAATACGTTCCAGTTCGCTACCTTCAAAATGTGCGTGAGCACCACTGGCTTCCAGTATTATCGCCATCGCATGACGCGCATCACGCACAGCATCAGCTGCCATCATATGCAGTTCAGCAACTTCCCGCATGCTTACCCTTCTACCTCTCACCGTCATGTCTTCCATTTTTTTGGCAGAAGCCCTTAAAGTGTTTTCCGCTTTCATCACCAGCATGGCAACATTACCTAAACGTAATTGCGATGTGGCACGTTCTTTTGATGAAATGATCGATGCATCACGCTTAAACGAACTGGCACAACTTCCTTTACTGAATTCTGCTATTGAAGAAACCTTAAGACGATATTCTCCAACAACCGACCTACTAAGAACACTGGATTCACCTTTCGAGTTTG
>JBECKS010000233.1:0-44664 GCA_040235395.1 Pseudomonadales bacterium
TGAAAAGAGCGCGCATTCTGCTAATTTGACCTAGTGTTGTCAATACTAGACAACCTCAAGTTTACTCCAACCCCTTGAAAACCAATGGATTCCGGATATTTGCTTCGCAAATTCCGGAATGACGAAAACTTACACGTTAAAGCGAAAGTGAATCACATCGCCGTCTTGCACGATGTAATCCTTACCTTCAAGACGCCATTTACCGGCTTCTTTTGCGCCCTGCTCACCCTTGTTTTCAACATAATCATTGAAAGATGTCACTTCTGCACGGATGAAGCCTTTTTCAAAGTCGGTATGAATCACACCTGCAGCCTGTGGTGCCGTTGCCCCCTTCTTGACTGTCCAGGCTCTTACTTCTTTAACACCAGCAGTGAAATAGGTTTGTAATCCAAGCAGCTCATAACCCTGTCTAATAACGCGGTCGAGACCAGGTTCTTCCATACCCAAATCATTAAGGAAATCTATTTTTTCTTCGTCTTCAAGCTCGGCAATTTCTGCTTCAATCTTGGCACAAATCACTATCACTTTTGCACCTTCACTTTCTGCTCGCTCTTTTACGCGATCGAGATTGGCATTATTTTCAAAACCATCTTCATCTACGTTCGCAATGTACACCACAGGTTTCAGCGTTAATAAGCTGTAAGAACGCAGTGTTTTTAATTCGTCTTTATCTAAATCCAATGAACGCAGAACTTTACCTTCATCAAGGTGTGCTTTTACTTTTTCAAGCAGCTTCATAAAAACCTGTGCTTCTTTGTCACCAGAGCGCGCCAGCTTCTGATTCTTGAGAAAGGCTTTTTCGATGCTCTCTAAATCAGCGAGTGCCAATTCGGTATCAATAATTTCGATATCAGCGATGGGATCGACTTTTCCAGCAACGTGAACGATGTTGTCATCATCAAAACAACGCACCACGTGGGCAATGGCATCGGTTTCACGAATATTGGCAAGGAATTTATTTCCCAAGCCTTCACCCTTTGATGCGCCTTCTACCAAACCTGCAATATCTACAAACTCCATGGTGGCTGGAACACTGCGTTGAGGAACAACAATGTCTTCGAGTTTTTTCATACGTGGATCGTTAACGGAAACGATGCCGGTATTCGGCTCGATGGTGCAAAATGGAAAATTTTCTGCAGCAATACCTGATTTTGTTAAGGCATTAAATAAAGTTGATTTACCTACATTTGGCAAACCAACGATTCCACATTTGAATCCCACGGATATTTCCTCTAGCTACTATTTTTCTGTGTGAAGTTGGGTCATTGCATTCTGCAAATCACCTTCGACCACTTTTTCAATCACACTGACCGCATCATTAATGCTGTCTTCAATTAATTGTCGGTCTTGTGCATCAGGTTTTTTAAGCACAAAACCTGTGACCTTGTTTTTATCGCCAGGATGGCCAATGCCAATTCGAAGCCTGAGAAAATTTTTATTATTTCCTAGCTTGTTAATAGCATCCCTTAATCCATTGTGCCCGCCATGACCGCCTCCCTGTTTAAGCTTTATAACACCAGGAGATAAATCAAGCTCGTCATGAACGATCAGGATTTCTTCAGCTTTGATTTTGAAAAAATTAGCCAGCGGCGCAATCGCCTGACCACTTTCATTCATGTAGGTTGTTGGAATGACTAAACGCACTTCACGATTGGCAATGCTTATTTTTGCAATCTGCGCTTTGTATTTGGTTTCCAGTTTGAATTGGGCTGAATAACGTTTCGCCAGCTCTGCCACAAACCACTGACCCACATTGTGACGAGTTTCTGAATAGTCGGGCCCCGGATTTCCGAGACCCACTATCAGTTTGATTTCATTGGCTGACGACATGCGTTAGCAACAGAATAGACAGAAGCGCTTATTCAGCGCCTTCTTCTGACTCATCTTCACCTGCTTCAGTCGCTGCTGCTTCATCCTCTTCTACACCGCCTTTAGGTTTATGCACAGAAGCGATTGGATGGTCATGGTCTGCACCATGGCTTAAAGCAACAATGGTGACCCCTGCAGGACATTTGATATCTGAAAGGTGAAGAATCTGTTCAATTTCCACAGCCGTCATATCTACTTCGATATATTCAGGCAGGTCTTTTGGTAAACAGGCAATTTCAACTTCAGACATGGTGTGGTTGATTTTTCCGCCACCAATTTTCACGCCCACGCACTTCTCTTCATTGATGTAATGAATAGGTACACTAATGTGAATTTCCTTGTTCTGGTCTACACGTAAAAGATCAACATGCATCACAAAATCCTTTGCAGGATGACGCTGCATATCTTTTAGTACAGCTTTTTCAGCTGTGCCATCAAGATTGATGGTAAGAATGGAAGAATAAAATGCTTCGCTTAAAATGCCTTTGGCTATTTCATTTTTCTTCAGAATAATAGAAACAGGATCTTTTCCTGCGCCATAGATGATGCCTGGTACGTTACCTTCAATTCGACGTAAGCGGCGGCTCGCACCTTTCCCTACATCTGCTCGTACCGTGGCATTGAGTTCAAATTTCTGAGACATGTCAGTTTCCTCAATCGCGGTTAGTTGGTTTGTAAGCTCATCTCAACTTGCGACCAGTATTGATGAGAACCTTTTAAAGTCGGTCAGGACTATCTTCTAGGGCCGTTTGTAAACAATCTAGAAATTAAGACTGGTTTCAAACATGGCACTAATGGATTCTTCATTATTAATTCGACGTACGGTTTCAGCCAGCATTGCGGCTAGTGATAACTGTCGAATTCTTTTCTCTTTTTTTGCTGCATCGCTCAACTCAATGGAATCAGTTACCACCAGTTCATCGAGCTGTGAGTTGGAAATATTTTCAATTGCAGCACCTGACAAAACCGGGTGCGTACAATAAGCGATGACTTTCTTAGCACCATTTTTCTTAACGGCTTCTGCTGCCTTACACAAGGTGCCTGCTGTATCTACCATGTCATCTACAATCACGCAGGTTCTATCTTTTACATCACCAATGATATGCATCACTTCAGACACATTAGCTTTTGGTCGACGTTTATCAATGATGGCTAGATCAGCATCGTCCATGAGTTTTGCCAAGGCCCTTGCACGCACTACACCACCAACGTCTGGTGAAACCACCATGACATTATCTTTACCATATTTCTGTTCAATGTCTTTCAACAGAATCGGCGTGGCATAAACGTTATCAACGGGGATATCAAAGAAACCCTGAATCTGGTCAGCATGTAAATCTACGGTTACAACACGATCAATGCCCGCAGTGGTAATGATATCTGCACACACCTTGGCAGTAATCGCTACACGTGCAGAACGTACACGACGATCCTGACGGGCATAGCCAAAATAAGGAATTACTGCCGTAATTCGACTTGCTGATGAACGACGAATCGCATCTGCCATCACCACCAGTTCCATTAAGTGGTCATTGGTTGGCGCTGATGTTGACTGCAAAATAAAAACATCTTTTCCTCGAACGTTTTCATTAATTTCAACATTAACTTCGCCATCGGAAAATTTTCCAACGAAAGCATCACCCAACATTAGATGACTATGTTTGGCAACCTGTCTTGCTAATTCAGGATTGGCATTTCCTGCAAATATACAAAGTTTTGACACGACGATTTTCCCTGAAGTTCTGGCTCGTTAGTGTTAGCAAGCTTTCTTGAAAGCTTATGAATTACAGCTTCTATTTTTTGTTTAAAACCTGTCGGCTGAAAACATTTTACTTCTTACTGCTAAAACTCTTACTGCTGAAAAAGGATGGCTGGGCTGGGAGGATTCGAACCTCCGCATGACGGGATCAAAACCCGTTGCCTTACCGCTTGGCGACAGCCCAAAAATTCTTTCTGTTACTTTTCTTTCTACTTTTTCGGCCTAACTAGTAAGAAAGTAACTGATGCACGGGAGAGATATTTTTCCCCTTGGCGAGCATGATTCTCTCGATGACTGGATTCTTCTTCTGTTGCGCTGTTTGCTGTAAGAGTCTTTCTTGTAAAAGCTTGAGCGCATTCTCGGCGGAATCCTGTGTTTCAAATGCAGCAAAAACACAAGCACCGGTTCCTGTTAACTGAGCGTGAGCAAATTCGTCGAGCAAAGTAATTGATTGGTCAATTTCAGGATGTAGTTTTCTAACGAGTGTTTGGCAGTCATTCCCGAACTGGATAAGTGCTTCAAGCCCTTGAAAAGACTGGAAATTACGGTCACCCCCCTTTAGAAAGGCGCGTATTGTCCTAGGACTTGAGTCGCGTGTCAATTCCCGATGGCCGAACACCTCGGCAGTAGAAACGTGGCAATCAGGTTTAACAATAAGATAATAAAACTCGGGAATTTGCAGCTTATTTAAGCGCTCACCTCGCCCCTCGCCCAAGGCGCTTTCGCCTCGGATGAATACGGGGACATCAGAGCCTAAAGTCAGACCCAATTCAGCAAGTTGGTCAATAGAGAAATCGAGTTTCCATAAGTGATTCAGTGCTAGCAAGGTGGTAGCAGCATCAGAGGAACCTCCCCCGCGGCCACCCCCCATTGGCAGGTTTTTCTCAAGCTTAATGCTGAGACCTTGCCCCATTTCTGCTGATGAGCGTCCTGCCTGCTTTGCATAATTTTTCAAGCACTCAGCAGCCTTGAAAATGAGGTTGTCCTGCATATCGAGCCCATCGATCCCAGCTATCAATTCAATACCTTTTGCTTCGGGCTTAAGCTCAAACTCAAGGTAGTCATTCAGGTCAAGGAAATGAAACAGGGTTTGAAGATTGTGATAGCCATCTTCCCTGCGATTCAGCACTTTAAGGAAGAGATTGATCTTGGCTGGCGCTGGCACTCTAAGGATAGACATATCAATCAAGCTCCCAGTCGCGAGCTATCAAGGTTGCCTTGATTTCACCATTAGTGAATTTAATTTTCTGGGGCAAGGGATTGCCTTGCCAATCCTGATAAGAAATAAACTGAACCGTCCACCCTGACTGTTGCAGGGATTCGGGTAAACGCTGATTTTCAGGGGAAAATTGTAGGCTGTGCATTTTTCCTGGCGCTGGCATACCTAACACCCACCATTCCAGATCAGACCAGGGAATCTTCATGCCTGTATGCTGATAGAAAAGTTGTTCCGGACTAGCTGCTTCATAGACATCGCCTTTATGGTTGGTCAGGCGAGTCTGTTCTGGACGCTTCTCAATCGTGAATTCACCCATGCCCAAAGGACCTGATAAAGCCATATCAAAACCGGAAACCTTTTTCTTCCAATCCAGATTGGCAGAAACCAAGCGTGTTTTATTTTCATAAGGGAAGGTAAAACCAATCTTACCCTTGAGATGCCAGCTCTCTAGTTGTTCCAGTTTTTCCTTATGATCTACCCAGGAAAGTAACTCCCGTTTGCTGTCATCTTTCGTTTCATGTTTTAGGGTCTGACATGCAGAAAATGAAAACAGCAGCACAGCTACAAGTACTGAAAGCTTCACTGCTGTATAAACATTTTTCAGCAACAAGATGGGCAAGTGTATTTTCCTTTATTTTTTCCCTTTATTTAAGGTAACGATCCATCACCGACTTCAGCACTTCACTATCCTTGTTATTTGCTAAAGCATCATCCCAAACACGTTGTGCTTCTGTTTTAAAACCTGAAACCCATAGCACTTCACCAAGATGTGCGGCTATTTCATGATCAGGGCTTAGTGCAATTGCTTGACGCAAATATTTCAGTGCCACTTCATGATTTCCTAAATGAAATTGCACCCAACCCATGCTGTCAATAATTGCTGGATCTTCTGGTGACAATTCAAGCGCCCTGCTTATGTACACCAACGCTTCTTTGTGGCGATTGGTTTTGTTGGTAAGGGTGTAGCCCAAGGCGTTCAATGCCAAAGCATTTTTCGGTTCAAGTTCAATAACCTTTTTCAGATCACGTTCTGCGATATCCAACTTGTTAAGTTGTTCAGCAAGTAATGAACGCGCAAAGCGAAGTTTGATGGATTCAGGGTATGCGTTTATTGCAGTGGCAAAAACCTGCATGGCCTCTTGCTCTTTTCCATCGTCGACTAACAAATCGGCCTTTGCATGATAAAAGGCTCCTGCATTATCAGCCTGTAGTGACTGCGCCTCTTCTAGCGACTTAATAGCCTGCTGATTTTTTCCTGCTTCAATTAACAGGAAGGCAATTTGCAAACGTGCCTGAATAAAGGCTTCTCCTGGTTGAATCATTTTCAGATAAGCCACAGCTGCTTCGTAATCGCCTTGCTCTTCTGCTACCCGGCTTAGATAAAAGCAGGATTGCTCCCAGCGAAATTCATTTTGCATAAAAGACTGAAAGAGCTCGGTGGCCATCTGGTATTGCTTGTAGTTAAAAGCAACCACCGCCAGTTGATATTGATATTCCAGATCATCATTAAACTGTTTAACACTTTGTTTCATGTGTTGCTCTGCTTTCGCAGTTTTTCCTAACTTCAGCAGGCTTTCGATATAAAGCAAATGCAAGGCATGGCTTTCAGGAAATTTCCTGATACCTTTTTCCATTTCCTTAAGTGCAGTTTTGTGATTGTTATAGTTAAAGCTCAACTTTGCATGAACAACAACAGGATTAGCATCTTTCGAATCAAGGTGTATGGCTTTTTCTGCCGCCTTTAAGGCTGAATCACGTTGATCCATCAGCGCATAAACATAAGCACGCGATAACCATAGCTGAGCATTTTTTGGAAACTTCAAACTGAGTTTTTCCAACTCGCTCAAAACCTCTGCTCTTTCCTGTTCATTCAATTCTGGAAGCATCTGATTGAAGTAATCAAAATTGAAATCAGCACCCAATTCCAGCACTCGCTCAACAGAAACCAGTGCACTTTTTAACATGCCAAAATAAATCTGCTGCTGAGCCATAAACTGGTAAGTGTTGGGATTATCAGGCTCTACTTCCTGCCACAACCCCATTAACTCAAGACTCACTTCATGAGCTTCTAGCCATGTACTGATTTCCAAAGCACGTTTAATAACGGCAGGATCACGGGTTTTTGCCGCTTCCATACGATAATAGGTTAAGGTCACATCTGGCATGTCTCGATTCAGCGCAAGCTCAGCCAGCATCAGATCAAAAAGCGTTTCAGGTGGGAAATCTTTTGATTTGCTTTCTTCTTCATCGGTTTTGTGAATGCGCACGATGGCTTGACCAGTTTGAGTGCTTTCTTTCTTTGTAGAAAATTGTGCGCATGCACCCAATGCAAGCACCATGATGCAAGTCAGGCAAAGTCTCAAAAATGAAGGGAAAAGGGGCAAATACGGCATGGACACCTTCTTTATAGATGAATTCTTTGATGAGTTTAAAGTACAATCACCACTTAGTCATGACGCTTTGACAAGCAAAGCACCTGAATTGTTCAGAAACAGGTAATACTCGAGAAAGAAATGGCCTTATTGGTACTGGGTATCAATCATAAATCAGCATCCATCAAGTTGCGTGAACAGCTTGTGTTTGATGCCGCTCGCCTGCCAGAAGCACTTCAGGAACTCAGGGAACTTCCTAATGTAAGAGAGGCTGCCATTCTGTCTACCTGTAATCGAAGCGAGCTTTATTGCATCTGTAATGACAAGGATGCCTCTGGCATTCTGACCTGGTTTAGCGACTACCATAAGATTCCCTTATTACAGTTTTCTGACAAGGCTTATGAGTACTGGCAATCAGCAGCAGTGAGACACATGATGGAAGTCGCCAGCGGCTTGGACTCCATGATACTGGGCGAACCACAGATTTTTGGACAAATGAAAAGTGCTTACTCCAATGCTCAACACGCCAAGACAATAGGCCCGGAACTTTCTCGTCTGTTCCAGCATATTTTTTCTGCCGCCAAGGAAATCCGTACAGAAACTGAGTTAGGTGCTCATCCAATTTCGCTGGCCTATATTTCACTCAACCTTGCTAAACGAATTTTTTCTGACATTAGTCAGAACCGTGTGCTATTGATTGGCGCAGGTGAAATGATGGAGCTGGTAGCACGGCACTTTCATGAAAATGGCATTCAGCAAATTGTTGTTGCCAATCGCACGCTCGAAAAAGCAGACACCATTGCACAACAGGTTTCAGGAAGAAGCATTACATTAGCAGAACTTCCGGAACAGCTACCAAAGGCTGACATTGTTATTAGTTCAACAGCATCACCTGTTCCTGTGCTTGGCAAGGGTACTGTGGAAAGCGCACTCAAGAAACGCATGCATCGCCCGATGTTTATGGTGGATCTCGCAGTACCAAGAGATATTGAAGCAGAAGTAACAGAACTTTCTGACGTATACCTTTATACCATTGATGATCTTCAGGAAATTATTCACGACAACCTGAAGAATCGTGAAGCTGCCAGAGAACAGGCTGAACTGATTATTGACCGTCGTAGTGCTGAATATAATTTACTGAAAAAAGAAAGACAGGCCGTTGGTGTACTAAAAGCCTACCGAAGCAAAATTGAAAGCATTCGCGACCTTGCGCTTGAAAAAGCTTTAAAGTCTATTGAAAACGGTGAAAATATTGAAAGTGTTCTTGAACAGATGGGACATGAACTGATTAACAAGATTATGCACGAACCCAGTATCGCGCTTAAAAAAGCGGGAGCAGATGAACTCTTCGAACAACTCGAATGGAGTAAGGAACTTTTTGGTTTAAGTGCTAACGAAGTCAGCTCCATCAAACCTGAATTACAAACCACTTCTGAAAAATCAGATAATTCATCTGAAAATCATTCCTAGCCACCCTAACAACCTTATTTTCTCTTTTATTTTTTATGAAAGACTCTGTCCGTATTAAACTGGAAAACCTTCAGGAACGTTATCAGGAACTATCTGCCTTACTTAGTCAGCCTGAAATTATTTCCGACCAGAAAAAATTTCGTGCTTTTTCTCAGGAATATGCAGAAATTGAACCTGTGGTGGAATGCTTTTCTGCTTACGAAAAAATACTTTCCGGCATCAATGAAGCAAAATTAATGCTAGAAGAAAGTGACAAGGAGTTAAGAGAACTTGCGCAGGAAGAACTAAAAATCAACCAACCTAAACTTGAAGAACTTGAACTGGAATTACAGACGCTTATGCTGCCTAAAGATGAGCGTGACAAATGTAATGTGTTTCTTGAAATCCGGGCAGGTACAGGTGGTGATGAGGCAGCTATTTTTTCTGGTGATTTATTCAAAATGTATTCCCGCTATGCTGATGAACAAGGATGGCGCATAGAAGTATTAAGTGAAAATCCTGGAGAACATGGGGGTTATAAGGAAATCATCTGCCGCATTGAAGGTAATAATGTTTACTCACATCTAAAATTTGAATCAGGGGCACATCGTGTGCAGCGAGTACCTGAAACGGAATCACAAGGTAGAGTTCATACATCAGCCTGCACGGTGGCGGTCATGGCAGAAGCCGAAGAGATTGATGATGTAGAAATCAACAAGAATGACCTTCGTATAGATACCTTCAGAGCATCGGGTGCGGGTGGACAGCACGTCAACAAAACGGATTCTGCAATCCGCATTACTCACATTCCAACCGGTTTGGTAGTGGAATGTCAGGATGAACGCTCACAACACAAGAACCGTGCAAAGGCCATGTCGCTTCTGCACGCAAAACTTTATGATCAGGTGCAGTTACAACAACAAAGTGAAATTGCACAGGAAAGAAAAAGCCTGGTAGGCAGCGGTGATCGTTCTGAACGAATTCGAACCTATAATTTTCCTCAAGGTAGACTAACTGACCACCGAATCAACTTAACACTCTATAAGTTACAGGAAATCATGGAAGGTGACCTTGACTCAGTGATTCAACCGCTAACTCAGGAAGACCAGGCAAATAAACTGGCAGCACTTGGGAATTCCTGATTAATACAACAGTGAACATTCAAGACGCATTGAAAAACGGTTCCAAGCTACTTTCTGAATCCAGCGTTTATATGAACGCTAATCCTTCAATACAAGCACGACTTCTTGATAGTGAAGTACTGCTTGGTTTTTCCCTCAGGAAAGCGCGCACTTACTTGAAGGCGTGGCCGGAAGCAGAAGTTTCACCAAATGAACTGGAATTGTTTATGTCGCTCATCAAAAAAAGAGCCATGAACTATCCATGCGCCTACCTGACTGGCGAGCAGGAATTCTGGTCTCTTGCCTTTAATGTCAATGAAGATGTTTTGATTCCCCGCCCAGAAACAGAATGCCTTGTTGAGTTCATCCTGACACACTTCTCTGCAAACACTGATACCTTAAACGGACTCGACCTCGGAACAGGTTCAGGTGCCATAGCGATAGCATTGGCGAGCGAAAGAAAATCCTGGAACATACTTGCCATTGATCAATCAGAAAAAGCCCTGAAATGCGCAAAGAACAATGCAGAAAAACACAGCATTTCAAATATTTCCTTTCTTGAAAATGACTGGTTACTTGGCATTAAGCAATGTGATTTTGATTTCATCATCAGCAACCCACCTTACGTTGAAGAACATACTCCTGAACTTGAGAAAGAAGCGATTCGTTTTGAACCTCGCATGGCGCTCACATCAGGTAAGGACGGCCTGGATGCCATCAACATAATCTGCAGCCAGTCAATGAGCTTTCTCAAAACGGGTTCCCCTCTTGTGATTGAACATGGCTGCAAGCAAGCAGATGATGTTAAAAGTATTTTTGAAAATGCAGGCTTTATTCAGGTAAGGTGCTATAAGGATTACTCACAGCTTGACCGTTTCACCGTTGGTTTTAAACCTTAAAATCTTTTCACAAGCTCATGGATAACGATTCGCTTCTTCGCTACAACCGACAGATTATGCTTCCAGAGATAGATATCGAGGGGCAGCAAAAGCTCATGCATTCACATGTCATGGTGATTGGTTTGGGTGGATTGGGCTCTCCCCTTTCAATGTATCTGGCAACATCCGGCATTGGTCACTTGAGCCTGATTGATTTCGATGTGGTTGATTTAAGTAATCTTCAGCGGCAGATTATCCATGACACTGAAAGTATTGGTGAATTGAAAGTTGAATCAGCTAAACAACGTTTGCATGCACTTAATCCAGAAATAAAAATCAGTACGCATTCTGAAAAATTTACTGCTGATAAACTTGAACCCTTACTTGAAAAAGTCGATGTAATAGTGGATTGCAGTGATAATTTTGAAACGCGTTATGCCTTGAACGATCTTGCATGCAAAAAAAAGATACCACTTGTTTCTGGCGCAGCTATTGGTATGGAAGGACAGATAAGTGTGTTTGATTTCAGAAAACCCGATAGCCCTTGCTATCGCTGTATTTATCCTGAGGATAACGAGGTTGCCGCAGCAAGCTGTTCTGAAAATGGAGTACTCGGCCCTGTCGTTGGCATCATTGCTTCCTTGCAAGCCCTTGAAGTCATCAAGTTACTTATTGGTATCGGAGAAAATCTTTGTGGCAAACTGATGATTTTTGATGGTATGAACAGTGAGTGGAGAACACTTCACATCAAACAGGATTCGCATTGCCAGTGTGCAAAGCTTAGTGCAGGAGATAGGGAATGAGTACATTGAAGTTAGATAAACAGTACTTTATTGACGTCATCATGCTTCCCTTGTTGTTTATTTGCATTTCGTTCGCTATCACCAGCTTCAAACCTGAAGCACCCATTCTGTTTCGTTACGATACTGTCGCTGTGCAAAATGGTGACTGGTGGCGTTTACTCACGGCGCATTTCACACACAGCACCTGGAACCATCTAGCATTAAACATGTTAGGACTCATTATCATGAGTTATCTTTTTTCTCAGGTAGCAACATGGTGGCGCTGGTTAAGCCTTATGATTTTTGTCAGTCTTTTCTGCAGCATTTGTTTTTATCTTTTTCAAGGTGATGAATATATTTATGTCGGCATGTCTGACACTTTGCACGGCATTATCATCGCTTATGCCTTACTTGATTATAAAAATTTTAAATTGGGTAGCAGCATATTAATTGCCGGCACTTTAGGAAAAGTAATTTGGGAACAAACACCATGGTATATAGAAGCAAGTGCTGAATTCATTGGCGGTCGGGTTGCCACCGAATCGCACTTCTACGGCACTATTGGCGGCCTGCTTCTTGGACTTGTTTTCCTGTTCCTCGAAAAACAGAAATCACAAAAGCTTCCTGAAGAAAATTGAACAAATCCAAGGACTGACATGCCCTGAAGTCTTGAGGCACCAATATAAAGACCCTACCATTACAGCCTTCTTTACTTCTACTCCAACGACAACAATAACGTAGGTGATTTATGGCAGGCCCTCTCAGCAGTTTGAAAGTTCTCGATTTCTCAACACTATTACCTGGTCCCTTTGCTTCAATGGTTCTAGCAGACCTTGGTGCTGATGTTGTACGTGTTGAATCACCCACACGGGGTGACCCAGTACAGGTTCTTCCCCCACAAGCGGGAAAGGTTTCGGCGGCACACACCACCATCAATCGCTCAAAACGCTCCATTGCTGTCGATTTAAAGAATGAGCAAGGCAAGGAAGTCATCAAGAAACTAATAAATGATTTCGACATTGTGCTCGAACAATTCAGACCCGGCGTGATGGATAGACTTGGAGTCGGTTATGAGGAACTCAGCAAGATTAATCCTAAAATTATCTATTGCTCCATTACCGGTTATGGTCAGACAGGTCCTTATAAGGATCGCGCTGGGCACGATATTAACTATCTAGCCATGGCAGGCGTGGCGAGCTACACAGGAAGAAAAGGTGAAGGTCCCACACCTTTCAGCTTACAGGTTGCAGACATTGCTGGCGGTTCCTTCCATGCGGTCATGGGCATACTCGCTGCTGTGATTCATCGGCAACAAACTGGCGAAGGTCAGCACATTGATGTGAGCATGACTGATGCTGCTTTCTCCATGCATGCACTCACTGCACCCGGCTTCCTTTACCAAGGTGGAAATTATGAACCTGATTATGAGAGCACACTGCTCAATGGTGGACATTACTATGATTACTACCCAACAAAAGATGGACGATATATTTCAGTGGGTAGTCTAGAGCCACAATTTTTTGCTCAGTTTATTCAAGGCGCAGGCATTGGTGACATTGTTGGCAACGGCAACATGGATGAGCAGAAGGAAAAAATAAAAGAGGTTTTCCGTAGTAAGACTTTTGCTGAATGGAATGAAATTTTCATCAAAATGGATGCCTGCGTTGAACCTGTGCTAAAACTTTCTGAAGTTTGCGAACACCCTCATATGAAAGCCAGGGAAATGTTGACTGAAGTGCCCAATAATGATGGTGGCACTTTCACGCAAATCGCTTCGGCCTTTAAGTTTTCTGAAAGCAAACCTAGCTATCGATTTGCCGGTGTACCAGCAGGCACACATACGAACGAAGTGCTTAGTGAAATGGGTTTCAGCGAAGAGAACATTGAGCAGCTGAGAACTAACAAAACCATCAAATAGCTACTTATTGAGTAGTTTGTAAGATAAAACTTACAAACTACTCATTCACTTCTTGCTAAACCGGCGCTCCCACCACTATTTTCAAACAGCTGTTTGAATATTGCTCATCAGTAAGATACATGACAATTTCGAACTAAATTGCGTATAATTTAACCAACTTTAACAGGGATATTATGCAGAACTCGGAATTGCTCTTTCTAAGTGCACTCCTTTTCTGTTGCTCCAAGCTTCTATAAATCAAGCTCTGGAAATCCAAGCCCTGCTTGAACTTTGTAAACACTTTTTACATCTACATATTTTCAAATTAGAAAAAAAAGAACAATGAACAGCTTAAGCATCATTAATTTACGTTTCAGGCAATTAACGTGTCTGTGTTGTTGCGCGTATTGTTTTTCTTTTAGCGCTAGCGCAATTGCAGGCGCAAAAGTTTTTGGTGCTGTGGTTGAAGAAGATGTAGTAATAGAACGCCTTTATGAAGTAGGAGAAATAACTTTCACTATTATGGAAACGAGTAGTGAAGATAGTTTTCTTGAGGGCGGAACCATTAAAGGTGAAGTAGGACTGGACGCTATTACCGGCAGGATGATTGTAGATATTCAACAACTTTATAAATCTGGTATGGCAATGACCTCTGCTGGTTACGTAGAAGCTTCCGATAATGAAAAAGGAATTCCAGGCTGTACTCTGTGGCAAACTCGTATGTTCGAAGAAGATAAACTTTGTTATGCAGGAAAAATCAGCAAAGGAACAAAAGTAAAAGTTATTCTTTCCGTTGATGGAGATCCATCAACACCCGTTGCTGGTCATTAATCTCAGCAACAACATCTCATTTTAATTTTTATAGGCACAAAGTGTGAAGTGGCGGGCCTGGCAGGGTGAAGCAAGCGTCTTTGCAAACCGTCAGGTTTGCGCGAGCGTAACGACAAAAATTTATAATTTTTGGCTGGGATAGTCCTGCCGCACAACACGAACACAAAGTGTGAAGTGGCGGGCCTGGCAGGACTCGAACCTGCAACTCTCGGCTTCGAAGGCCGATGCTCTATCCAATTGAACTACAGACCCGTATTCATTAATTCAGGAAGAGCGGCGAATTATATAGAAGCGACTCAGGCTACGCTAGCAGATGCTTTCTATTGAGGGTCGATAAGCTTCAACAAAAGATTCAGGCATGCGACTTGCTTTACCCGATTGAATATTCATGCAAACCCATCGCGTTCTTGCTCGCATCAAGATGACACCATCACTTTCCCTGATAATCTGATAAGCTCTTAAGAGAGAAACTTTTTTATCATTTTCAATTATCCAGGTTGCTACCTTTAATCGATCACCTTCGAATGCTGCTGCAAGATAGTCTAGCTCATGTCGTCTTGCCACCATGGCCTTGCCCTCTCTTTCATAAGCCTGCCAGTCCATGCCAAGCTTTTCGGAATGATTCCAGGCAACTCTCTCAAGCCATCTTAGATAAATAACATTATTAACATGACCAACAACATCAATATGTTTGTTCTTAACTTCAATATCAATAATGTGTGGGTTTTCAAAATCCCAACTCTGTTTTTTCATTTAACCTCAAAACGCTTGTTCATGTTCTTTGCATTTCTGAAAAAGAATGATGCTGTTTTCGGCTAGGTGATTAAGGAACCCCAAAGATCCCTAAACATACCTATTTTATAGCCATCTGCTACATCTGAAGCAGTTGGTGTTTTCCAGGTTGTATGCAACATAACCGGTGGATTGAAATCTTCTACAGACATACGAACAACCGGACCTTGAGATAAATTTGCTGCATCAAACAACTGTAATTCTTTTGGTTTTTCCTTATTGAGAAAAACCATCACATAGCCATCATCTTCTGACTTTGCATTCTTTCTGGGTATGAAAGTCGGAGGATGGGCAAAATCGCCTTCCTCAAAAAAATAAGCATCATCGTATTGCATAGTTTCAAGATTGGTTCTCACGATGCTGGGAAGCACAGGTTTTTCAGGCAGATCTTTCATGGATACGAAAGCAGAAGTAGCGTTTTCATAAAGCCTGTATGCCGAATCCATCACAAAGGATGCATCCAGACCCATCGTGGTACTCCAGAGAAAACGAGAACGCTCACGAACATTCTCTGAGTAAATATTGTCTGTCCATAAAAGTGAATTCCAGTGGGCATCTTTTTCCCAGCAATATTCACTTTGTATTACCTCACCGGTTTTTGCATTAATACGATGCTTTCCAGTAGCGTTAGGTTGCGGGCCTACCGAAATAAATCCCTCATAGTCGCCATCATAACTTTCATTGGAACCGTGTTTTTTTTCATGGGGAGAAATGACCAGCCCCAAATCGGTAGCAGGAATATGCTGGAGATAAACGGTGAGGATATCGTCGTCGTCATTCACATCAACTTTGATATGGCCTGAAGGTTTATCCAATCGAACATATTGAGCGCGCACTGAATCTCCTTCAGTTTTATTTGCCAATTCACGTTTATCAATGATCCACATCTGGCAAATATCCTGGTTCGCGTGCTTTCTTGGTTTGCCATAAATGCTTGCAGGTTCAACAATAAAAGGCAGGTCAGTGAACACAAGATAATTTCTTGTGCTCTTGATGTCATGAATCGTATCGAATCGACCTATATTTTCTACTTGCCAATGTTTGATTTTACCTTTTGTGTCCCACTCGCAAATCATGGTTTTTCTTAACCCATCACTATTAGGAACCTGACTATAATTCACGAAATAAAGTTTGTTTGTTTCATAATCTGCAGCTGGATGCGCCGCCACAGAAATTTGAGGTTCCAACAACAATAACGCAGGGACAGCCTGTTGCCACTCATCATTGCTGCCAACAAAGCTGACAAACTCAAGCTTTCAGGATTGATCTCAACAGGACGACCAATATCGTAACCAACAAACATACGATTATTGAGAATCTGAAGATTAGTATTTGCTAAATTGGTAATGCCAAAAGGAGAAAACTCGAGTGCTGACATTTTCCCGAACAACCAGGGCACAACAGCACGTAAACGATTTAATGGGGTTTCCACCCTTCTTGCCAATACATGCACTTTTCCATTTTCTCTGGCAGTACAATCAATCCTGTAAATAAAGCCATGGTGGGCAAGCCAATGACCGCCGGGTTCACGTTTATCAGGGCCTATGACAAAAGCCGCTCCCTCAATATCCTGTGGCCACTCTCCAGCAATCGGTGAAAGCCAGTGCTCACCAGTCCCAGAGCCATAAAATAGATTTCGTGTTAGCTGAGCCATCTTTCCTTCCTTTTAATCTTTTTATCTTTTAATGCGCAAATGCATTAATGAACGGATGTTCAGCTATGATATGACTTTTCTCTTTTAATTTACAAGGACTAACAGCTCCAATCATCAAAAAAGCGTGTGATTTCCTGCTCATCGGCACTCAGGGATTTGAGTTTCACATCAATATGAAACACCCCCAGCTTCATGGACATCAGTAAAGGAAAAGAACCTAGATGTTCAGGGGCATACCAGACTGAAGGCATATCATCGGTTTTCATCCCCTCTCGAGGAATAATGAAACGAATAGTCTGTACCGGCTCATCGAAGAATTTCGATGTAATCCTATTTCCTGCATCAAGGGTCTGGTAATCAATTCGCCAGCCTTTCTTTGACTGCGTATAGGTGAGCGCTTGCTGATTTTTCTGTTTGTTAAAGGAGATATACTGATGGGCAAAGATACTGACAAAACCAGTGGGAAGAAACTCTGCCTGATATTCAGGGAAATGCTCACCCTCATCTTGATAGCTCACCACTTTTTCTGGCCATTTTATTTCTACATGTTCATCCCAGGGTTTATCTCCAAGGCGATTACCCATGGAATCAATACTTAATAATTCAAGAGAACATTGTTGAATACGCGCCTTCTCACTTTGAACTACTTTAAAAAAAGGGCTTTTTAATTTTACACTCGCCACATAAATACCTTCTTCAAGACGTTCAACACTGATTTTAGCTTTGATGGGTAAGGCAAAAAAACTCGCCTTTACCTGATACTCAGCTGTAATTTTTTTCAAGTCATCTCGAGAAGACTCTTGATCAGCAGCAGATACCTCACTGATTAGAAAAAATGACATAACGAAACACAAAAATGAGCTTAAGGAAGCAAAATTCATTCAGATATCCTGAGAAAATATATAAGGCAGCTTGTTTTTCTTTGCATGATACATAGCAGAATCTGCTTTACGAATTAAGGTACTAATATCTTGCGCATCCCTTGGAAAGAAAGCAATTCCTACACTGGCATCAACATTCAAGGAAATACGCTCATAGATAATTTCCTCTTGAATGGAATTCTTTAACATTTCAACAAAAACAACTACCTCTTCATTTTTGTTTATTCCCTCAAGCAACAAAATGAATTCATCACCTCCGTGACGTGCCGCAAACCCCCTACCCTCTAACAATCCTTTAACTCGCTCAGCAATCACTTTTAAAACAAGGTCACCAGCCTTATGTCCATATTCATCATTAATGGGTTTAAATCCATCAAGATCAATATAAATCAGCACAAGCTTGGAATGATTATCCACCAGCCCAAGTGATTCAATCCTGTTTTCAATCTCATTCTCAAAATACATACGATTAGACAGGCCTGTCAGCAAATCATGATGTGCAAGAAAATCAAGACGCCTGTATTCCTCATCACGTTCGTCTCTCAACTTCTTGTTAGCACGCTCATAAGTAATCACCAAGCCCAATACTGCGGAGAATCCCATCATCACTGAACTAATGGTTGTTTCCAAAGTAAACTGTTCATCATAAATATCCAGAAACTCAAATCCGATTAATTCAAGTACAAAAACTGAGGCCAATACCATCACCGTGACGCCAACCCAATATATCCCCCCTCGCATACCTAGAAAAAAAACAGCTAACAAAGGAATCACGTAAAACAGGCTTAAACTCGGACTTTCTGTAGGCACCTTAGAAAGTAACACTGCAATAACAATTCCAGTAAACCCAAGTAAAACGGAAAGATTTCCATACAAGCGGTAATTACCATTAAACCTGAAGGTAAAAATCATACATGCCAGAAGTAAAGACATACTGATCGTCATGATTAAAGCGCCAATTCGGGCTTCATCTTTCATGGAGAGCAGCGCGGTCAGAGGACCAAACACCATCAGAATAATAAGAAAGAAAATCCATGAGCTCACTAAAATCCTTGCGCGAAAAAGTATTTGTGGATCATCCATGAAATGGTCAGCAATAACCCTATCTACAAGACTTTTCTTTTCCTGCACAGGTTCTTCAAAGATTTCAGCAACATGTTGTTGGCCAGGATTAATCGGCATTACACATTTCGCTCCTCTGAAGAAATTTCGCCTTCATAAATTTTCCAGTCTCGTTTTCGTGCCTTAGCCTGATACATGGCTTCGTCGGCATAACGCTCAAGCGTCTGCGCATCCTGTGCATGCTTGGGAAACAAGGCAATGCCCATACTTGGAAAAACCTGCAACTGCGTTCCAACGATATCGATAGGCGTCTTAACAAGATTACTCAACTTATTCGCAATCGCTGTAACCGACTGCTCATCTTTTACATTTTTCAGAAGTATTACGAACTCATCACCGCCATGACGCGCAACTAAATCTGTTCCACGAACTCCTGACTCAAGGTTCTTGGCAATTTTCTGAAGCACAATATCACCTGTGTGGTAACCATACATGTCATTGATATCCTTAAAACCTACTAAGTCCATATATAACAAAGCTAATTGAGAAGCGCCTGCTGAACTTGAATGCTTGATAATACTGTTATCAAGCGCCTGATAGAAATAGGATCTGTTAGCAATACCTGTTAATTGGTCATGACTTGCCAGATACCTGATCTTTTCATGGCTATCTTCATGCTGTAACTGCAAATTAACAAAAGTATTTTCATAAACCAGAATGATTATAAAAATACTCAGAAATCCTAATAGGAAAAGCCCGGCAGAAAAATATTTACTCACATTATTTGTAAAAATATTATTAAATTCGAATCCTTTTGCTGACAATACAAATAATATTACCAGACCAATAAATGAGAGAGTTGTCCAGATTACGCCTTTTGCTATACCAGTAAGATAAAATGCAATAATCGGTAGTAGCAATACATAATAAGTAACTTTTGAAACTACAGGACCTCCACTAATAAAGATGCCTGAAAAAATCATTAACATGATGGTTAACATCATGCTGACAGCCGCGGGTTTAAAAAAACCTTTTGTCTGAATGAAGTAAATCGCCAGACTGCAGCCTATAAATTGAGATAACCACAAACAAAGCCCAACCAACTTGCTTTCAAAAGGCACTGGCGCAATGATGAGAAAAATGACAAGAATGGTGAAGAGAAAAAGAAAACCATAACTCAAGGTCAATAAAAACCTTGCTCGATAGCGAAGCTCTCTATCTTCAAACAAGCTCTTATGCAGCATTCCGCTGATATTCTGTCTAAAACCTGAAAGATAACGATTCATACTTCAGTAATTCTCAAGTTATGCACGCTTAACAAGAGTGATTTCGGTTTCACTCCAAATGTCTGTTATTTTATTTCTTTTGCAGACATCTTCTTTTTTTGAGCTAAAGACTCACTCATTCACCGCTCAATATGCGCCTGATTTCGTTAAATGCAAGCTTTTCAGAATAGTCAGAATTTAAGAGACCAAAATGAGCTTCTATACCGATAGTAAAAAATAAATCCTCTCCGTGACAGCTCTCACGTTTAAATTGCTGACTACAGGTATCAACTAACTGGTAAACACCCAAAGCAAGCACTTTATTATCACTTTTACGATTATTCAGCCTGATTTTCCCAAGTACCGCAGGCAGCGATTTTTCCATCCACCTTGCCTGACGGGCTTCACTTGCGATGGGCAAAAACCAGGATGAAAAACCCGTTTCAATAACTGCTGCCTGTTTTCCATACCAGAGGTCGTTGGGGTCATTGATACGGGATATTAGAATATCCAATGGATACCAATTGTTATCAGCAAATGGTGTCCATGTTCCTGGATAATGATCGATAGCAATCACATCAAAACTTTCACCTGCCTTGCTTATCCAGGCATCTACATGATTTTGCCAACCCGGAAGATTTGCAAGCACATTTACAAAACGCAAACTTTCAGAATGACTTGTTTTTACCTGCTCGCCCGCAATCTGGAATAATCTAAAATCATCTTCTGGCTTTATCGGATCAATAAAATGATTAGCTTCATTCCATAACTGATAAGATTTGATTGACGAATTGTTAATGGAAAGCACTTTTTTTACATAAACAAGATACGCACTCCAGAATTCGTCCGGATTTTTCTGATATAAGTTCCTAGCCCAAAATGGGGCATTGGAAAATATAATCATGACAGTTATTTTTTGTTTTTCTGCAAGCTAAATGTATCGCTGATAAAAAACAAATCGGTCCTCATTCCAATGATTCTGTTCTGGCTGGAGTTCTGACCAAGCTATGTCTGTTCTTACGCCAGTAAATCCTGCTTCACTTGCTTTTTTAAATAAATATTCAGCCTTTTCAAGATTGAAATCTGTTTCTGCACCATGCAAGGCTACGTATTTCTCAATCTGATCCACTTCATTTGCTGTTACCACCGCTGAATAAGACAGACAAAAAAGAACGATTAGGCAAACGCAAGAGACTCTATTCAAAACTGAAATCCCTATAGTCTGGATTCTTTAAATCCTTACGAAACTGTTGCGGTGTCCACGGCCAGGTTGCTGAATTTCCCTGCTCATCAAGATACCAGCTATTACATCCCGTTAGCCAGATAGTTGTTTTCATCGCCTCCTTGATGCGCTGGTTATAGTCTTGTGTTGCCGTTTTATTTACCCGAATGACTTTTGATGACTGTTTAAATGCATGCTTCAAGAGCTTAATCAGAAATTGCGTCTGATCCTCAGCAGCCGCTATCACAGAAAAATTTCCGATAGGGCTATTTGGACCAAGCACCATAAAGAAATTAGCAAAATCTGGCAGCATCACCGTTCTATAAGCTTGTATCCCCTCCTTCTGCCAAACTTCATTGAGGGCAACACCGTTTTCATTCTTAAGCACCATAGGACGCATATAAGCACGAGGATCAAAGCCCGTTGCCAATACAATCAGGTCAAATTCAAACGTTTCTCCCTTATTTGTTTCAACACCGTTCTGAGTTATTTTTTTAATGGAATCGGTACATAAATTCACATTTTCTTTTTGCATTGCGCGATAGAAATCATTCGACATTACCAAGCGCTTACAACCAGGTTCATAATCTGGTGTCAATTTTTCCTTTAGGGTTTCGTCTTTTACGGTAGCAAGCATGGCTCGCGTCATTCGATGTACAAGTTGTCGTTGCCATCCTTCTTCGAGCACAAGATTGGTAAAACTTTCAAAGGTCTTTCGATTTGACCAATATTGAAATTGTTTTAACCCCGGAATCCAATGCTGAGCTTTCTTGAACCTATCGCTATAAATTTTATTTTTTGCAGGCATGATCCACTGAGGGCTACGCTGAAATAATGTGAGCTGAGAAGCTTCTTTAGCTAACTGCGGAATCATCTGCACACCCGTTGAGCCATTTCCAATCACCGCAATGCGTTTACCTTTCCAGTTGTAATTCGCATCCCAATCACTGGAATGAAATAACTTTCCCCTGAAATCATGTAGGCCTTCTATTTCAGGGTAAACGGCTTTGTGCAAAATGCCACATGCCGAAATCATGAAATCACATTTGAATGTTTCATCTTTGGAAGTATGCAATTGCCATTGCTCACCATTAAATTCTGCCGCTAGCACTTCTGTGTTGAATTCAATATGACGCAGCAAGTCATATTTCTCAGCGACTGATTTGAAATAGGCATGGATCTCCTCGCCACTGGCGAATTTCTGTGACCAGTCTGGATTCAATGCAAAGCTGTAGCTGTAATAAGGTGCAGGCACATCACAAGCGATGCCCGGATAACGATTGTGATACCAGGTGCCCCCAAGTTCAGGGGCTTTTTCAAGAAGACGGATATTTGTGAAACCAGCTTCCTTTAGCCGTATACACATCAACAACCCAGACATACCTGCGCCCACGATGCAAAAACTTGTTTCTTTGTTCATGCTTTCATTCCCCCCCACCTTGCGTGGCTTACATCTACCTTAAATGGAGTTTGAGATTCATGCTGCTTCTGATTAAGCTCTGCGCTCCTTGGATGCAGAGAAAACGTGTTCCTGCATCACTGGTCAGACCACTTATCATAACCAAAGATAGTAAGCTAGTGTACTATCTTCTTGCATAAAAACTGACCCGAGGTAATAAGAAAAATATACAGTGTATACAGGAGCCCATCGTGAGTAATCTTGACGCGTTTAAAACTGAATGCAGGGAGTGGATTGCAGCCAACTACCCCGAATCCCTGAAAGCGCCAGCAACCGATGCCAATCAGGTATGGGGCGGGAAAAAAGCTGTTTACCATAATCCCGATTCAAAAGTGTGGCTTGACCGCATGGCAGAAAAAGGATGGACCGCACCCATGTGGCCAAAAGAATACGGCGGCGGCGGACTCAGCAATGAAGAAAACCGCATTCTTCAAAGTGAATTAAACAGAGCTAACTGCCGTTTGGCACTCGCAAGTTTCGGTATCTGGATGCTCGGACCCGTGCTTTTGAAATACGGTACTGAAGAACAGAAAAAAGAACATCTCCCCAAGATTGTTCGTGGTGAAATCCGTTGGTGTCAGGGTTATTCAGAACCTGGCTCTGGCTCTGACCTGGCAAGCCTGCAGACTTCCTGTGAAGACAAAGGTGACCACTGGCTAGTTAACGGGTCCAAAATCTGGACTTCCTATGCACACTACGCAGACTGGATTTTCTGCCTAGTCAGAACAGATAAAAGTTCAAAACATGATGGTATCAGCTTCCTCTTATTTGATATGGAAAGTGAAGGTGTTGATGCCCAGCCGATTAAACTGATTTCTGGTGCTTCACCTTTCTGTCAAACCTTCCTTGATAACGTAAAAGTGCCGAAAGAAAACATGGTAGGCGAAATCAATAAAGGCTGGACCATTGCCAAGGAACTGCTTCAGCACGAACGTTCCATGGTAGCCGGCTTTGGACTTTCCAAAGGTGGGCTTGATGGAAACGCAGGTGCTTACACCATGATCAGCATAGCCAAGGATTACCTTGGTGAAGAGGACGGCAAAATTGCAGATGCCGTTGCACGCCAGAAAGTGGCTGACTTTGAAATCAAGAATGAAGCCTTTGCACTCACCATGCAGCGCAGTGCTGAAGAAGCCAAAGCAGGTAATTCGCCTGGCGCGGTGAGTTCCATTTTCAAACTCTATGGTACAGAGCTAAACAAAAAACGTTACGAACTCATGATTGAGTTAATGGGAGCCCAGGCACTTGGCTGGGAAGGTGAAGGTTTCAAGGAAATGGAAACCAGTATCACGCGCTCATGGTTACGCTCAAAAGGAAATTCCATTGAAGGCGGAACCAGTGAAATCCAGAAAAACATTATTGCGCAACGTGTGTTGGGTTTACCCAAGTAATAGCAAGTATTTCGAGGAGAAAATTCCATGTCGATGGTATTGAATGAAGAACAGATTCAACTTCAGGACGCAGCGAAGAAATTCATCAGCGAACGCTCCCCTGTTTCAGCTTTAAGAAAATTACGCGATGAAAAAAATCCTGACGGTCTAGATAAAACTCTCTGGAAAGAAATGGCCGAGCTCGGTTGGGCAGGCATTTTAATTAACGAAGATTTTGGCGGTTTGGGATTAGGCCCAGCATGGATGGGTTTGATTAGTGAAGAATGTGGTCGCGCACTTTGTGCCACCCCGCTAATGTCGAGCGCCATTCTTTCTGCAAACCTTATTCAGGAACTAGGCACTCAAGAACAAAAAGAAAATCTGTTAAGTGCTATTGCAAGTGGTGAGCTCATTATCAGTCTAGCAGTAGATGAAGGTGCACATCATAATCCTCAAGCTATTCAATGTAAGGCAGAGAAAACAGCTGATGGTTTTACCTTGAATGGTAAAAAGAATTTCGTACTAGATGGACACATTGCTGACAAATTTATTGTGGTTGCAAAGACAGGCGAAAAACCAAGCGATGTTTCCCTATTTCTGATTGATGCAAATACTACAGGGCTTAGCGTTACACGAAACTCGATGGTGGATTTTCACAACTCAGCACAACTTTCTTTAGATAATGTAACAGTAAAAAAAGAGCAGCAAATCGGCACAAGTGAAAATACGATTGCTGCACTGGATAGTACGCTGAACATTGCTGCCGCATGTATCACTGCAGAAACACTTGGAGCTACAGCTGAAGCTTTTGAGCGCGTGGTTGAATATCTGAAAACGCGTACACAGTTTGATGTATTGATTGGCAGCTTTCAGGCTCTACAACATAGAGCGGCAGATATGTTCTCGGAAATTGAATTATCGAAATCAGTTGTACGTAAAGCCTTAAGCTCTCTGGAAAACAATGAGGCGGATGCTGGGCGTTATGTCAGCATGGCAAAAGCACTTATGAACGACACCGCTCAACTGGTTAGCAATGAATCGATTCAGATGTTTGGTGGAATCGGCATGACAGACGAAGAAGAGATTGGTTTTTTCCTGAAACGTATTCGCGTATTAACACATACCTTTGGCAATGCAAGTTATCACAAGAAACGTTACGCAGATTTGAATGGTTTTTAATTCCGCTGAAATGTTCAAATAAACTCAAAATAAAAAAGCCGCATTTAGCGGCTTTTTTATTTTTTTGAATTTCAAACTCTAAAAAACAATTTTCTGGGAAAGTTGCTCCTGTCCATTGACATCATTAATGCTAAGTTTTAATTCACTTGTTTCCCAGTTAATCTCAATTATCCCAAAGTTAGCTTTGTTATAATATCCGCCGACACGATGCTCATTAGGGCTAACCAATTCCCATTCCTCTGTTAAACCACTGGAAGTCAGTTCCAGCAATTCAAAATCACCTCTTTTTAGTTTGCTAAATTCTGCCCAATGGGTATCGCCAGAAATAAGAAAAACAGCTTTTTGTTCAGCACCTTTCAGTAAGTTAAAAAGTTTCTTACGCTCATCAGGAAAAACCGCCCATGCTTCCCAACCTGAAGATTCTGGAATTACCTGAAGGCTAGATGCCATAATTCGAATCGTTGCGGGCTTTTTTAATTCATCTTCCAACCATAACCATTGTTTATCACCAAGAATCGTGGCATCAGGACCTGTCGTTGCAAGGTAAGGACCTTTACTATTCACCAGGCTCCATAAATATTCATACCAATTCTGATCTTGTGGCTGGGTTCTGTTCCAGCGCAAGTCCATCAGGATTAACTGAACACGTTTATCGCCTTCACCAAAATAATAACTGGTATAAATGCCGGAATCCCTTGTGCGCCGTTCTGAATCCATAGGCTCCTCAAAAAAATCGAGCATGATTTTTCGACTTTCTTCCTTAAAAGGAAAATCCTTTCCCGCATCATTGGCACCATAATCATGATCATCCCAAATAGCTGCGATAGGCGTTGTGGCTTGAAGTAACTGTAAGCCCTCATGTTCACCAAGACGTTCATATTTAGCTGCCAACTGTTCCATGCTTTCGGTATCGCCATAAACATTGTCACCCAGAAAAACAAACAGATCAGGTTGTTCAGCATTAATTGGTGACCAGATTGGCTGCTCCTTGTATTGATGAATACAGGAACCATAAATAATTTTACTTATCGCTGGCGACTCATGCTCAGGAGGTTTAGCAATGCTTAGAGCTGGTAAAAATAGAAACACCCAAATAAGTTTATTTTTCACGACTAACTTTCCTTTATTTGATAACAAAAAAGCCCCGATCTTCGAGGCTTTTTAAAAAACAGAATTATATTTTTCCCATGCTTACAATTGGCTTAATGAAAAGCACTTTAATTTTCACCACCGGAATCCTGTTCATAAACCACAACAGTATTCCGGCTTTTTTCTTTCGCGATATAAAGTGCCTGATCTGCAAACTTCAATAAATCATTAATCCCAGTTACCCCTTCAATTGGATAAGCGGCAACACCCAGACTAGCCGTAACACTCAATTCCCTATCACCAATGTCGATAGCTGTTTCTTCAATTTGTTTGCGAATACGCTCTGCAATCATTGCTGCATTGTCTTTACTCGTGTTGGGTAACAATACTGCAAATTCCTCACCACCATAACGCCCCACTTCATCATATTCTCGTGCATTGTCACTAAGAATTTGAGCAACTTCTACTAACACAGCATCGCCAGCCTGATGACCGTAGGTATCGTTAATATGTTTAAAATAATCCAGATCAATCATGATACAAGCCAACTTTCCAGGCATGCGTTGCAGTTTTGAAAACTCTGCGTTACTTCTTTCTATAAAACTTCTTCTATTAGTCAATCTCGTTAAACCATCAGTGCTCGACATTTCCATGTACAAGCTTTCCCTGTCTCGCCATCTTCTGGTTGTTGGTAAAGTGAAAAAAAACACAGTGAAATAGATTGCAAAGGAAGTGATGACCCTTAGCAAATGCCAGCCAAGAATCGGTCGCTGTGCTTCCGTCAGGTTATTTGAAAACAAAGGGGCGAAAGGTAAAAGCTCACCAAAGTCGATAACAATCAGAACCATGAAACCTATCCAGGCAAAAATGTAGGCTCTTTTCAGGATATCGAGATCCATCAAAGGCAAAGCTAAAGCAAGCGCAAACAGTAACAGTACGATTCCATCACTAAAGTAACTACCAGTTGCATAACCCATACAAAGCGCCAGGGTCACAAATGAAAAACCAATAACATAACTATGCAATGGCCAGTTAGACTGGTGTTCCCGTTTTTTAAAAGCGACCAAAGTGAAACCAAGATTAAGAATGATATGAAGAGCAAACAGGGTAAGCAGATAGCTTGCTGCCGTGGGGTTCAGGTATTGAAGTGCTTCCACACTATTCTGTTGTGCGTTTAACGCAAAAAGAACAGTGCCGCCAAAAATAACGGATATCAATTGCGCTATAAATGAAAGCGCTATCATTCGATCGACATAACGCCAGTCCAGCGGGTTCGATAGCCAGCTATGGGAATCATTTTCTCCAACTAGGGCATCAGTACTGATTTTATGCTCTGACATCAAAAGGCTCCCGACCTGAAATTAAACCGGATTAAACACCTGAAGCTTATCACCTTTATTATTGTTATTCGTTGAAGGCTGTCAGCTAAATCCAACCTTTTATACCAACTACAGGAAAAGCCAGACTTTGCAAAAATCTACCTTTAATTTCGAAACCAATTCAATTGTGAAGGGAAAAGCTTAATCTCAATCAGCCCTGCTGATAACGAGATTCAAGACCATGATATAACTTTTCATGAAAAAGCTCATCAGACACATCAAGGGCATTCGCTACTTCAACAAGGTGCTCATTATCTTCGCGGCCTTGCCAAAGCTTTCTGTAGGTTCCATCCTGATAACCGTGGTCTTGCCTGAAAAGATTAAGCACATTCTTGCCCACATAAATACGGTAAAGCTCATCGAATGGCATATCCAGAGCCACCAGTAAGTTACAGAACCCTTTGGTATCGAATGATTTTGTCTGCAACACATCCAGGGTAAAACTTTCTAATAATTCCCTGAAGTGCACATCTGCCTTATCTTCATGCCAGTCTGTTTCAATTCGAGTGATAATGTCTGCTTCATCTTCATGCTCACTAAGAAATATACTCAAGGCAAAATGCCAGATATCTACCAACTCCAGCTTTGATTGCTCGATATCTGCGGGCTGATTTTTCCACCATTTCCAACCATAGTGATCCATAAGTTCAGCACACTCTGTCCAGATTGCTCGATACCATTCAAAACCTTGCTCGCGCCAATTTGCGTTTACTTTCTGGTTCATTTTTTCCTGCAGGGAAAGCATGGTGGACAACTGTGTTTTCATGATGGCTTCCGTATTTAACTTGGACTTTGAAAGCCAAGCAGCATAAAGTAAGTGCTCATTTTTTTTAAGCACTTTGACCAGATAATATGAACAATCCCGGTAATGACTGGCTAAACACCATTGAAATCTGGGACTTCCCTGTGTCAGCTTATGCTGGTGTTGACTGGTTCGCCATGGCAATCACCCTGATCGCCATCTACTTTATCGGCAACCAATCCAAGTTGGGCTTTTACCTTATGATTATTGGCAATCTGGCATGGATTACGCTCGGGTATCTTAGCCAAAGCCTTGCCATGATTATTGCCAACCTGCTTTTTGCGGCCATGAACATAAGGGCTATCTACGTATGGTCCAGAGAAGAACACAGGGTCGATTCTTCCAAGCCCCCCTCATCAAACAACCCCTTGCTTGAGCCAGCTCAAGAAAATACACATAAGTCATAAATTGCTTAATATTGAGGCAGTTACAGGTAGACATTATGTTTACTCTCCTTATAATCTGCCCCAATGTCTACGTTAGGAATGACCTGGACTGAACACAGTACGGACGCTCATCCATAACTCCAATATATGCAGGTGCATCATTGAGGTAGAGGTATAGATATGAGCAAATCTCCCGATTCTTTTAAGTCTCTGGAACTTTTCAACCAGGAACTCTATCAAGTAGCGCTAAACACTGGGCTCGATAACAATATAGGGCTCTTCCCAGAAGACTCTGAATTCAGAAAGTTATCGGTGACACCATCAACTTTCTTTGGCGCAGCAAGAGCTTTGTTACTACAAATTGCTCATCCTGTTGTTGCTCAAGGCGTACATGACTACAGCGAGTTCGACACCAACCCATCAAAACGAGCCATCCATACGTTTACAGGTGTTTTTGCCATCACCCTCGGCTCACAACAATTCGCATTGAAAATCGCAGATTATGTTTTCAAGGCGCACATACCGATTAAAGGCTCGATTCCTGCTTATGCTGACAAACCGGAACGTATTTATTCTGCGATGGATCCAGAAGCCAACCTTTGGGTATGGGCAACACTTGTTGAAGGCATACTCTTTGGTCATAAAGAAGTGGGTTATGAGATTCCTCGCGCAAGATTGGAAAAGATGTATCAGGAGTCAAAAATTTTTGGGCAGTTTTTTAATGTAAAAGCCAAATACATTCCAGAAACACTGGATGATTTCGAAGCCTACTTTGATGACATGATTGAAAACAAACTGGAAGTTACGCCCGCAGGTCGTGAAGTAGCAGCAGCACTCTTAAGCGGAGCCAAATTTCCTTTCACCATGTTCAGCTGGTTGTTCACCGCACTGACGGTTGAGTCACTGCCTGAAAAAATTCGTGAAGCCTATGGATGGGAACACACAACAGGCACAAGAAGAATTTATGGAAGCCTGCGTTTCATGGGTAGAGTGCAGAATGCCATCACACCAGATGCCTTGAAATCTTTCGCTTGTGTCTATCCTGTGATGAGAAGAAAGGTAAAGGGGCCTGGTAATTTACCTAAATTGATTGCTCAAGCCTCTGCAGGTTATTAATCAAGCAATCACAAAATCAAGGATGGCTTGGAAAGAAAAACAACACAATTTCCAAGGCAATCAAGATAATGATAATCCATTCCAGTACACTTGAATGCTTGTGATGCTGTTCAGTCGCAAGCATTTCAAGCAGTTCATGAATAGTCGACAGCTTCTTGTTTAGCACCGTAATACGTGAAGCGATATCAAGATATTTAACCAGCGCTTGATAATAATGCTCATGCTCAGGGTAATCCCAAAAAAATTCCGGCGTATCCAGTAAATTAAAGTGCAGCGTGATATCACTGCTGGTATCAAAAAGAATTCCCCTGAGTTTTGCTAACTCCTTTCTATTTAATGGGATTTTTCCTGTTGCTGCTAACTCTTTCGAAATAAACCTGTTCTTTTCAATCACTGCCTGAGCTTTTTCTTCAAAAAATACCAAACTGGAAGATTGTGCAAAGGCATGGCTCAAAGCTAAGCGTGTTAATAAATCATCATTGGGAATAATCAGGTTATCGTGTTGAATCCTGAACTCTGCAGATTCATTAATCTGATACCGATAGTGTTCCGAGTAACTATAGGGTGCGAGGTTATCAACAATCTTACTTAAATCCTCATAGAGATAATGACGATCATCAGCATTCAGGTTCCAGCATACAAGCACGCCATAAGTAAATAACCATGCTTCGCCATCTGCCAACCTGAAATAGAAAGCATCCCTGAAACGTATCGCACCCTTTTCGTTGACGAACTGGTCTGAGAAGGCAGCAAGGTTTATGTTCTCACTAAATTGTGAAACATGAATAGTTCTGAATTCATTTGTCGACACACTCATTATTTATACCTGTTCAATCTTCTTGATGGCGATTGCTGTCCTGAGTTTACCGATACCAAAACAGGACATTTTTTCAAAATCCTCTCGCGCTATCGGTAAATACTGGCAATCGATTGGCTCCTGTAACTCTATATCAGGATCAGGGTCATGCACATAGAAACAATCCTGATCTGCATGGGTAATTAACACCCAATGTGGTGTTTTTCTTCCATCCATTCGATATGTACTGATTAATGCGATAACTGCATATCCTTTTTTTAAATACTCAACAATCAGTTTTTGTGTGACCTCTTGATAACAGATTCTGATTTCCTTACGTTTCTTTGCTTCGTTTATGAAATCATTATGAACCTGCATGATAACTTCTTTTTTAGCTTGTGTTCTTACTCCATCAACAAACAAAGGTTCTTTTGAATTGATATAAACATGAGAAGCAAAACCTCTTTTCTCAGCTGCCAAAGCAAGACCAACAGGATGGCTGCCACCTAAGCCTGAAGTCATATAAATGGTAGTGGCTTCTCGCCATATTCCCAACTCGAGGCGTCGATTCAACTTTAAACCTTTTTCCAAGGTGGCCATTGCCATCATCAAAGCCGCAGGGCCACAGGTAAACTCCGTTGTCTGTCGATACCATGGACTAACCCTTGTTAATTCACTGAGATTCGCTTTACGAATGGTTTTCTGCATTCGAAGCGCATCACTGTTATCTTCATAATAATTAGAATATTCACCAAAAACCTTATAACCACAGGATTGATAAAGGCTGATTGCAGGCGCATTCTGTTTAGCGACTTCAAGACGCATGAAATACTTGCCCTTCTGAAGAGCAAGCTTCTCCAGTTCATTCATTAACTTTCTTGCAATACCTTTGCCACGCGCCTCATCAAGAAGTGCAATGGAATATAAGCGCGCTAAACGTGTTCCCTTATGACACCAGATTAGTCCATAACCCAAAATCTGGTCATTGACTTCTGCCACGCAAAGAATGCCGTGCTCAGCTTTCAACCAGCGACGAAAACTCCGACGATTCATGCGATCGTTTTCAAAACTACGTTCCTCAATGTCCACAAGAGCATTAAGATCCGACATACGAGCAAGACGAAGTTCTACTGCTTTATGTTTACTCATTAAGATACTCTAGGCTTTGGTAAAAAATTTGTTCTGCACGAAATAATACGGATTGTTGCCATAACAAATCCTTTGGGAAAAAATGCTTCAACATCATTGCCTTTCGTTTTTCTAAGGACTCTGAAGATTCAACTTGCTTGCAGGAAGAACGCCAGATCAGGTTTTCTTTAATTAGCGTCTGGAATAGTGAACTCGTACCTAAAGTACCAAACTCCAGAGTAAGGAAGCAGCCCTTGCTTTCCATAAAGGGATGCCAGGCATAATCTAGCAAACCATGTTTACACACTGAAAAAGATTCGCCCTCTTCCGTTACTGAAACAGCATGTCCAAAAATACTTTTTGCATAGTCATTCCCAGAAGACTGTGCAGGGTGATCGGAAATCAACTCCCCAAAAGACCAGGGCCCCAAACCTGTATGCAAATCAATTACAATCAATTCCTTTTCATCAAGGGAGAAAAGCTTAATCACCTCTTCAATAATTTTTCTTGGAAAAGATTTTTCTTTCCCTCCAAAAAAAGGTAGATAATCAAAATCATACTGTCCACCACTCAGCACTTCATCAAAACGTGTTTGCCCACAAAACGTCAGCAAGCGATTAAGTTCAGATTGCCTTTCAGCCTCATCCTCCATTAACAAAATATCATGCACTTCAGAAAAGCCATCCGGTAATTCTGGAACAAGGTTGAAATCAATGAAATTTCGATTCAGGTCTATCCCCAACTCATCACAACGCCTGTAATTTGCCATACCCCATGGGTTTAAGGCATGAATGAATAAAAAGGCGCAATCATCATTTGATTCAAGAGTAGGAAATATTTCTGTTAATAGATAGCGTTGAATGGCACTACCACAGAAACCCTCAATGCCATGAGTACCACTAATGAATACCATGACCTTCCTGGCATCCTGCTTCCCTAAATAAAATGCATCACAGTCATAATCAAGGTTATTAACTGAATTAGAAAAAATCTCATGCCTTGATTCCAGTTGTTTTTTAGTTCTGATGATCTCCCTGAAATGATTGCGACAAGCCTTGTAATCATCAAGAAAGAGACGGGCACAATACGCCTGTGATTGATTGAGAGGAAACATGCTTACCGACCTCTCTGTTCAAGTCGACGCTGGAATTCCCCCATGATTTGCATGTAAAGCTCATCCCCTAGATAGGCATCCTCAACACCATGCTCAATACTGGGATTATCATTCACCTCAATCACATAAGCCTTACCATCTCTCTCCTTGATATCAACGCCGTATAATCCGTTGCCTACGATCTTGGTTGCCCTTAAAGCAGCTTCTAATACGGGTTTTGGTACTTCAAATGTTGGTAAGGTTTCATAACCACCCTCTGAAAAACGTTTTGCACCATGGTTATAAATTTGCCAATGATTTCTTGCCATAAAATATTTACAGGCATAAATAGTTCTGCCGTTTAATACCCCAATTCGCCAATCGTATTCCGTAAAACAGAATTCCTGAACAAGTAATAATGAGCTGTCTTTAAACAGTTCCTCTACTTTCCCAATGAGTTCCTTTTTGTTTTCAACCTTAAAAACGCCTTTGGAAAAAGAGCCTTCAGGCATTTTCAAGATCATCGGATAGGTAAAGATTTCTTCAAGTACATTAATGGTTTTTTTACTGCTATCTGATATCACATGCGTCTTTAAACAAGGAACGCCCTGATAGGAAAAGGCATCATGCAGAAAAACCTTGTTACAACATCTTAAAATGGATTGCGGATCATCAATCACAACCAAATCATTTTCTTCAGCCAATGTGGCTAACTGATAGGTGTGATGATCTATCGCCGTTGTTTCACGAATAAACAAGGCATCAAATGCCGTAATGTTAGGAATCTGTTGTAAAGATAATACTTCTGCATTAATACCAAATTTATTAGCCGCCTTAACAAACCTTGAAAGTGCATCTTTATCACTGGGAGGAACTTTATCTTCGTGGTCTACGAGAATTGCCATATCCCAGCGGTATTTTTTCTTGCGTGTCTCGACCTTCCAAACAGTACTCGTGAATTCACTTAATTTCTCTTTGAAGACTTCACGCTGTCTCTCATCCAATGAAGAAAAAGAATACCGCTCAAGGAATCTAATTTTTCCTTCATTATCAATCAACAATCTCAATATGGGCGCAGGATATCTTAGGAAAATCTCTGAAACCTGTTTAGAGTAATTCTTATCTTCACAACTTCCAAAATAAGAAAAAATCTCCTTAAAACCTTTCGATACATTTTTTCTTTTTAGGTTTTTATCAAGATTTACAAACTCACCAATCACTTTTCCCTTACGAATCTGATTGATGGTTTTAACTGAAGGAAGAACAGAATGCTTCCTTGCCTCAGCAAGTAGGGAACAGTAATAACCTTTACTTAAATATCGCCCAGTATCACACAGATTTATTATCCGTGTTCTTGGTTCATTTTTTTTTGGATATTCACGAAGATAGGATTCAAAGCTGACGATATTCACGTCACCCTCTCCAAGAAAATTCAGGTCTTTTTCACCATCAACAACAACTAGGGTCTTGATCACAGGTTTGCGAGCTCTAATTAAATAATTAACAATTTATTTCACGGGACATATAGGGCGGGGACTAGCAGAACAGGGGCATAGGCGCCTGCCGGCTATCTTATTCCAACCATTAGAGCGCACAAGCATTATTTAAAGGTAAGAAGGTACAGATGGGAAAGGATTTCCCCAGAGATAAAGCCTTTCCTGGTTTCAGTAAGGCCTGAAAAGAGACCAGTAGTTAACCGACCAGAACAGTTTCCTCATCATGCAAAAACAGGTTGTTGATATCCTTTCCAAAAACATCCCTGCACTGGAACTCGCCGATACTAATAACCCGCTCTTCATACTCGCAATCCCTGTACTGGCAGCTGGCATTGTATTCTCGGCGTAGCACCTCATAAAAATCCTTTATCCTGCTCGAATCCTTACCTTCAACCGAAATAAGCAAACCATCCCCCATGGTTTTTACAATTCTCCATTTATACTTTTCAATAGCTTTAACTACAAAGGCGTAATAGCTCTCAAGAAAGTCTGCCGTCTGCTCAGAACTGATAGGTTGAGTCTGTTCGTTAAAATCCCTGATATCGACTTTTATTATGGTTGAATGTTTTTTCATACTTAAGTGAACCTTCCAACTAGCTGTTTTTACATACCTTAATTGAAATTTTTTGCATCCGAAAGCCCTAAATGATGGTCTCAGAATATCCTGAGACAGCACGGACAAAAAGGCTAGTTTATGTATAGTTAATACCTTGGTAGGCAAATCCTGCACTACCCTGCGTTCAATACTAAAAATAATAAGACCAAAGGAGATCCCATATATGAAACGGATTGCAAAGCTTCTTTTCGCTGGAATACTCACCCTTTCTCTTGCTCTACTCGTGATTGGCATATTGGGCGCTAATGGTTTTCTTGGTACTCATCGAAATGCCGGGGAAATCAGTGGCACAAGCCCACGACCCGAACCTGAGGTGCTAGCTGTTATTGAAAGCAGGCAGCAAGCTGCCAACACACTGCAAATCGCAGACGCTAAACAAATTCTTTTTGGTGACTTTCATGTTCATACCACCTTCTCCCCCGATGCCATGGGAATGAGTCTGCCTCTGGTAGATGGTGAAGGTGCTCATCCACCTGCTGATGCCTGCGACTATGCCCGTTACTGTTCAGCATTGGATTTCTGGTCCATCAACGACCACGCCGAAGGCATGACTACCGAACACTGGCAGGAAACCAAAGATTCCATCCGTCAATGTAATGCAATCTCAGAGGCGAATGGCACACCCGATACCATTGCATTTCTTGGTTATGAGTGGAGCCAGATGAATCAGTTTGAAAAAGAGAAACACTACGGACACAAGAATGTCATTTACAAAGGGCTTTCAGAAGATGAAGTACCGCCGCGAGTCATCTCTGCCATTTCACCTGTTGTCCAGGTTATTCAGGAAAGTACGAGCGGCGCCTTTACACGCCTCATGCTTTCTATTGGCTCAAGTTTCATGAGTTCAGATTACCGCGACCTTAATCGTTACAACCACGAATTGAGCTCCATTCCTTACTGTGAGGAAGGCGTAAACACAAAAGATTTACCCTTAAATTGCAGGGAAGGCGTTTATACACCTGAAGAACTTTTCAGAAAGCTTGATGAAGGTGGTTATGAATCCATTGTCATTCCCCACGGAAATACCTGGGGACTTTATACGCCGCCACATGCAAGTTGGGATAAACAACTCGTTGGTAACATGCAAAACGAAAAATATCAGTTCCTGGTAGAAGTTTTTTCTGGTCATGGAAATTCCGAAGAATATAAAAGCTGGCGACCGTTTACACTTGATGAAAATGGAAATAAATATTGCCCCGAAGAAACGGCTGAGTATCTCCCTCTGTGCAGACAGGCTGGCCGTATCATTAAAAGAAACTGTCTGGCAGCAGGCCTGGACGAAAAAGAGTGTTCTGAGCGCGAAGTCCTTGCTCAACAACATGTTATGAATGGTGATTATCTCGAGGGCTCATTACCGGGTGTTCGCTTTGAAGAATGGCTTGATGCAGAACAATGCCGTGACTGCTGGGCACCCTCTTACTCCTATCGACCCATGGTCTCTTCTCAATATGCGCTCGCTATTGGCAACTTTGACGAAGACCCTCAAAACCCACGACGTTTCCGTTTTGGTTTTATCGCTTCAAGTGATAACCATAAGGCTCGGCCTGGAACAGGCTTTAAAGAAATAGACCGTCGCGAAAATACGGAAACCATAGGTAATAAAACTGATCTTGTTGAGCGATGGCGCTACTTTAATCAAGAACCCCCAATTTCAAGTGAATTGATTAAATTTGATGGGGAATCTGTTGCAAGTTCATCTTTCCAACACGCTGAACGTGCTGCGCCCTTCCTGATGACGGGAGGACTCGTCGCAGTACACGCTCAGGATAAAAGCAGAAACAGCATCTGGGATGCGCTCCAGAAAAAAGAAGTTTATGGCACAAGTGGAGATCGTATTCTCCTTTGGTTTGATTTGCTGAATCCAGACGCTCAAGGGAAAATCGCACCCATGGGCTCAGAAGTTACGATGAATACCAACCCGAAATTCAGGGTGAAGGCTGTAGGTGCCTTTAAACAGAAAGAAGGTTGCCCTGAGTATGCTAGCGATGCACTTTCTTCTGACAGACTCGATGCACTTTGTCGAGGAGAATGCTACAACCCGAGCGATGAAAGAAAGCTGATTACCCGAATCGAAGTGATACGAATCAAACCACAAATGAGTCAAGAAGAATCCGTAGATCAACTGATTGAAGACAATTGGCTCGTACATGAATGCACACCTAATGCCGATGGCTGTGTTTTTGAATTTGAAGATAGCGAGTTCGCTAATTCAGGAAGAGAGACTGTTTATTATGTTCGCGCAATTGAAGAGCCTAGCAACATGATTAATGGCAAGCACCTAAGAACAAGCTTTGATGACAATGGCATGGCGGTATCAGTAGAGCCCTGTTATGGCGACAGCTTCAAAACAGATTATCAGGACGACTGTCTTGCGCCTTCAGAAGAAAGAGCCTGGTCATCCCCCATCTTTATTGACTATGAAGGCTAGATAAAAGAATGTGATAGCAATAAACAAACTGCTATACCACGATATATCCTGAAACATGAGAGCCAAGATTTTTTTATTCATTGCCTGTATTGCAGGCGTGATACTCGCATCAATTGACCTGTTTGAAGTAAAGACACCGTTAATGCTTCAGGGAAGTAGTGTTGCCCGAGTAAATGATGTTGATATTCCAAAAGACCAGTACCTAAACATTCTTAAAAACATGAGTGAAGCTAGAGGCCGTCCACTAAGTGAAAAGGAGGCAGCCTTCATCCTTGAGGAACTGATTGATGAAGAACTCATGATACAGCGAGGTTATGAACTCGGCTTATTGCAATTAAATAGCGTCATCAGAAACAACATGAAAACAGCGCTGATGGAGTCTGTGATTGCTGAAAATGCCCAAGCAGAACCCGATGCAAAAACACTGGCAGAATTTTACAAGAACAACAGCGACTATTTCACAGGAAGCCCAAGGCTCCGCATTGCTTATACATATTTTTCAGAAGAAAAAAACGCTAAAGAAGCCGTAGACTTTCTCAAGTCTGGAAAAACATTTGAAACTATTAAAGAGAAAACAGCTGGCAAAAACATCATTGACGTTCCCAACGCCTTGCTCAATGTGAAGGAAATGCGAAAATATCTTGGCCCGGGGCTTAGTGAACAGATTTTCATACAATCAACTAATCAGGAACATTTCCTTATTCACTATCAAGAGCGCTGGCACCTTATTCAAGTCATCGAAAAACAAAATGGGAGCACGCCAGAATTTTCTGAAATTAAAAGCCTGGTGCTGAACGAATACCGTCGACAGCAGAATGAAAAGGCTATCGAAAACTACCTTCAATCCTTAAGAAAGCGTGCCAGAATCGAGCAAATCGACATCAAGGCTATAAATGAGCTAAACAGGCAAGTTAATTAAACTTAATGAAAAAAGCGTTTTCTTTTGTAATTTTCCTGATTTTATTAAGCTTCAATCACGAGGTTCATGCCCACTCGAGAAGCGAATCCTATTCAAAATGGCAGGAAATTGACTTACATACCGTTGAGCTACGTTACACATTAAAACTTGCTGATCTTGCAAAAATGGATTCCAGCTTTAAAACACAGCTTCCCGGCTGGCAAGAACGTGTCACACAACATGTAGATCAAAATGTTGAGCTCTGGGGAAGTGGAGAACCCTGTCAATCTAGTTCTGCCATGGGTTTTGAAACGCAATCAAATTATTTACAACTTACAAAATCATTTTACTGCAATAACACTAATAATCTTGAAATAAGAAACAGCGCCATCTTTAACATAGACTCTCGCCATATTCATATCGCTCGCTTCACCTTTATAAACGGTAGCCTCGTGGAAAATGTTTTTCTAGCTGGCAACAGGGTCTGGTCTCCCTCTCAAGTGTCGACCTCTTCGTCTTCCAAGAAGGATTTATTCCGCTTTTTTGTGATTGGCGCTGAACATATTGTGACTGGATGGGATCATCTAAGCTTTCTAGCAGCCATTCTACTACTTGTTGTTATAAGTAAAGCTTCAATAAAAACACTCTTTGTTCTAGTTAGCGGCTTTACGCTTGGACATAGCATATCCCTTATTCTGACGGCATTAGGTTTTTTTATCCCCGACAGATTGAGTGTCGAAGCATTGATTGCATTTTCAATTATTCTGATTGCCATGGAATGCATTGCATACAAAACCCATAGCCAGTTTCAATTTGGCCTTCTTTTTTCAACGGTCCTCTTATTCTATCTATTAGCTAGTCTCTTTCTTTTTACTTCAACACTTACAACAAGAAGTGTGACTGGTCTCATTATTTTTGTTTTCTGCTACTTTCTTCTAAGCTCAAAAACAGATTTTGAAAATAACCATAAGCTTCATACCCAGATTTTTATTACCTTGATTTTCGGGTTTATTCACGGATTTGGATTTGCAGGAAGTCTTCAGGAAATTGGTTTACCACAAGAAAAATTATTAAGTGCGTTAATAGGATTTAACCTGGGTGTTGAAGCTGGCCAATTACTCATTCTTCTTCATGTGTTTCTTGTTTTCTACCTTCTCAGCTTACTGAGCAAAGAAATATACCTTCACTCAAGAATGATGCGCATAAGAGAAGTCTGTATCGAACTCCTTTGCGGGGGGCTTTGTGGCTTGGGCGTATTCTGGTTTATTGAGCGTAGTATCATTTGACCAAACATCCATTTTAACGATAAAGTTTTGATAATACTTAACTGAAAATCATCGGAATTTTTATGACTGAGCAAGTGCACACAAAATTAAAAGGCCTGATTGAACAGCTGGAAAATGAACTTAATGTGGTGAATGACCCAGAACATCAGGCAACAATTGAGGCTATTAAAGCAAACCTTCAGAACTTAAAGGAACAAACAGCAGGAGATACTTCGCTTTCTGCCATCGCTACAGAAAAGGAAAACTCACCATTTCTGGAAGCCTCTATCAATTTTGAAGAGTCTCACCCAAAAATTGCCACCGTGCTTAATGATATTGCCTACTTGCTAAACAATATTGGTATTTAGTCACCCATTTGAACAGCGAGCACATCACAAGGCGCACCGTGCAAAACACCATTTGAGGTAGAGCCCAAAGCAGACCGAATAACTCCCTTGCCATGAGTTCCCATAACAATTAAGTCAAAATTGTTTTCCTCAGCCAAGGCCTTGATTTCTGAGGATGCCTTTCCTAGCAAAAGATGTGCATGATCTGTCTGAATACCAAGCTTATCAGCAATAGCATTCAATCCGCGTTCCGCGTTTTCCATGAGCTCATCTTGTAAACCGGTAATAGGAATGGAGTAACCTCCAATTGGCACAAAGGAATACATGAGCTCAATAGGTACCACCGCTGTGCAGATGTGAACATCAACCCCTAAGGAAAGGTATTCCTTAACAATACTATCCAGCTTCTCTGAGGGTTCACTTAAATCATAAGCGACCAGAATTTTTTTATGGCTCATAAACAGGCTCCGTTCTACTATCTTTTAAGATGACTTTGAGGAAAGTCTATCAATTTCTAACAAACCAAACATCACAATCTATCAATACTCTTGATTTCAATCAGTCTCTTCAATTTGCAACTTCTTTTTCGCAAATTTGTTATTAAATAAATCAGGATTATCTTGCGCGAAATGCTCAAACCATCTCGTTGCTATTGAGCGGTATCCAAAGCGCATGTAGGCATACCCGAACAGAGACATGAAGGTTGCTCCTGCACAAACAACTATCATATCCCACATGGTATCCACCAGCCCTGATTTCTGCATATTCAAACCAAATAGCTGATCCATTGTGAATTCGAATATCTCCCACAGTGTTCCCATCATGATGGAAAAGGAAAAAGACATTAGGGAAACAAATAAGGGCGATAAACGAAGATAGGCTTTTGGGTCTTCATTGAGAACCCACACCGATAAGAAGCCAAAAACAGAAAAAAGCACGCCCGAACTACTGTGCAGCAATAAGTCCCACCACCAGAAACGTTCGTAATAATCTCCCAATTCACCTAAATAAAGCGATGCATAAATAATGGCTATCACTAGCAACTCTATTTCTGCAGGAATTAAAAATCGTTGGCGCGTTCCCAGCCTAAGCGGAATCAAGGTCACAGTAATAATCAAGGCAATCATGACAATACTGAGCCAATCGAGACGATAAATGGAAATAGCCAAACCGATGAACAGGTTTATCTGTATCATCAGTTTCAAGATTACGTAGATTGTTGTTTCTTTCATGACCATTCCAGTCGTATCCTGCTACTAATATCCAACCCGCTATGTAAAATGCTCGTTGATACATATCAACGCTTTAAGAAGCACAAGGCAACAGAAACAGGTAAAATCAAAGCCCTTGTGCGATGATAGCCAATATTCACATTTTTTGAAGGGCGTAATTACTGATGAATACCAAACCCCAAGCTATAACAACCCTTATTCCTAAGTACCTTGTCCTGTTGTTGTTACTTTGCTCAACTCCACTACTAGCTAATGAAACCATTCAGGGCGAAATGAAAGAGGTTCACTCGCTTGTAGACAACATTTACCCCTACACCCTGAAGAAAGGCCGCTTATCTAACAATGAAATCTCCAAACTTTCAGAGTCGATCGATTTACTAAAACAACATATTAGCCAAATTCAAACAGACGCCCTACCGAAAAGCCCTACCTTTCAACTTTCCTACAACATGATGCTTGAACATCTTGATCAAACTCAACAAGCACTCAGCAACGCTGATTATTCCTATGCACTTGCCCTGGTTAGCGAACTGCCTCAATTTTGTTCTTCCTGCCACACCCAGGACAATGCAAGTCGACATTTTGATAGCTCTAACATAACTAGCCAGCTCAAGACTGACTTTAAGAAAGGTAATTATCATTTCATGATGCGTGATTATCAGGAAGCTTTACTGGACTTCAATGATCACTTAGCCAAACAGAGGAAAATCAAACATGGTTACGGAAACACAGAAGCCATGGAAAAAATACTTGTGATTTACCTCAACATTTACAAAGACCCCCAAAGCGCTAGAACCTATTTCAATCGTTTACTTGAATCAGGGAAACTTGAACTCAGCTTAGCCATTGATGTAAACCATTGGCTCCATGGTTTTGATGTAGTAGAAAATAGTCAGTATGCAATTAATAAGGCAGACGATATTGATAATCTAACCAAGGATCTTATTAAGTTTGCTGATGGCACATTTGCCCCAATTTGGATTAAAGAAGAAGACAAAGTAACAGCCATTTGGCTTCGTGGATTAATTTTCGATTACATGACCCAGCACCCACAGGATAAGGGTTCCGCAAAATTACTTTATTGGCTTGCCAGCCTCGACAGCGCTCTTGAATATGGACTTTATTATCAACTACCTGAACTCTATTTAAAGAGTTGCGTGGAGAACTATCCCAAAGATGCTTTTGCTCAAAAATGTTTTAAGCAATACGAATCATTAATCACTCTTCAATATACAGGCTCAAAAGGCACATCAATTCCTGAATATCAACAGGAACGCATCGAACAACTCAGAAAGCTTCTTCCTTAGCTTTTATTAAGCAAAAATTTCAGATAAAAAAAGAGCGCCTTAAAGCGCTCTTTTTTTATTTAACAGTTTAAACCTAGAATTCAATTACATTCACATTTGGTTTCCTTACCACCAATTCTGCAAACTCAGAAGTAGCAATATCAATGTCCTTACTGAAAAAATACATACTATTCGTAATCTGCATAAAACCCTTTAAAGGTGTTCTGTGCATCATGAAACCAATCATAGGCATTTGACCTTTATAATATTCAGGCGGTCTATCTTCGTCCTTATTCTCTTCGTAAACGATACCCATAGGTATTTCTTCATCTGTTTCAACGATAAAGTTATTCATATATGAAAACCCATCTCTGGTTTTCAGAAAAACCCAGCTTGGTTCATTTGTCTTGAACTCAACTTTGAGAATTTCTTTTTCAATATTTGAAATTTGTCCATCTACGATACCCGGTTTTTCAGGACCATTCGAAGCATAAACCTCTGCACCATCCAGATCATAACCATCAACCGACGCATTCATGGCTGCTTTTGAAACAAGGCGTCGTCGTATCGCAGGAATGAAGACGCGTGAGTTATAAGAAAACCCTTGCTCATAATGCGCAATTTGAAGGGTAAAGTTCATTACTGGGGCTTTGAGATAGGTTAAAACAACCTTGTACTCTGTTGTTGAACGAATCGGGCCAGATTTTTCTGCAACAACCTTAGCAACCATATGCTTGTTATTCATATTAAGTGGAACAACACCAAGCGCATTGGAATACATACGAAGAGTAACTGTATCCAGAGGCCTTCCAGGATGCGTACCAACAAAACTATCGTAGTAAAACTCTTCCCACATAAAGGCGTTATCCGGATCAACTTTTAAAGCATAGTAATCTGTTTCAACCCGCCCTAACTTTGCACTAAAACGAACATAAAAATCTTCAGATTCCTGAACTGCATTTTCGACAAGATAAACATAACGTTTTTCGCCTTTATGATTATCAACAGAAATTTCCGATACGAAGTCACCATCCGCCTTCATAAAATTTGTTTTACGCAAACCCGCATCTTTCATCATGAACAACAATTCATCCTTGCCATCAAAAATACCTTGTTTACCAACAATTTGATCATCCTTATCAGAAACATTTTCCATGAAAACAAAACCACTCTCTTTTATTTCATCGAACTGATAAGGAATGGGTTTTAATTTTCCATCTTTTACAGCAAATAGTGAAAATGATTGCGGGTTTTTGCCTTTTACTGAAGTTAGCTGATCAGGAGTTAATGTAACCACCATAGCTTCATCAACCTGCTCTCCACCGTCTGAAAAAACTGGTAAAGCAAATGATGCCAACAACACAGTAAGTATGCTGTTGAAAATACGAAAAAATATTTTTTAGAAAGTATAATTAGTGTTTCCCATGACAGACCCCGTTTTATTAATGTTATTCTTATATGCAGTTTTATCTGTATTTATTTTATATAGAAAAGGTGAGAACTTTAAAAAAGCTCATATACCTAAAACGCCTTACCACAGCATTATCAAATAAAACTCATCCTTTCTATTCCTTTAACTTTTTGGATTCTGACAGCCTAAACGCCGACGCGCCTCCTACGTTTAAATGAGTGAATATGTCTATCTTGCTTAACTAGTGTTTATCTATAGATTTAAATTTTGATTTACATGTTTTTAATGAGTGTAAATTCTAACAATGTAATCAAGGCATAAGCGCCATTTAAGTGCAGGGTTTTATTAATTACTACTGTTAAATTATTGGAATACATAAAAAGAAATCCTTCTTCTGGTGATAACATTTTTCCCGGGCATAAACTTAGGCCACCTCGGTGACCTTTTTCTTATTTGAAGCCTGACGCCTCTGCGGCTTCGCCTTGAGCCAGCCCTCGCTAATCGCAAGTGGGGCGCTTCGCTTCGTATCCCACTTGCTGCTCGGTCGTTCGCTGCCCTTGGCAGCTCACCCTATGACGTGAATGGATTCACTAATGCCGCGGGCGCAAGGATGCGCAGGAGCGGCCTCCACATGGGAACCCATGTGAGAGTAACCCTACTAAGCTTTGGACATAAAAAAAGGCCACCCTGGGGTGACCTTTCCTTATGTTAAAAGCCTGACGATGACCTACTCTCACATGGGATCTCCCACACTACCATCGGCGATGCAGCGTTTCACTTCTGAGTTCGGGATGGGGTCAGGTGGGGCCACTGCTCTATGGTCGTCAAGCGATTC
>JBECKS010000261.1:0-1019 GCA_040235395.1 Pseudomonadales bacterium
GCGCCCGGCACGGCTATCCCTGGAAAACCTAACTCCCGCAGGCAGAGAAGATTCTGTTCACCCTCAACCACAAACAGGGTTCCATCCTCGCAGTGATCAATATCGTTTATATTGAAAATCTGCAGGCCGTTTGTGGCAAAGGACTGGTCGCCATGCCAGAAATGCTCGGTTTCATTGTCCGGCATAATACAATGTGCCGTATAACAGTTCTCATTTTTCATGATATAGGGGTAGACCAGGTAGCGGCCGTTATAGCCGATTTTCAATTCTTTTAAGGTGGCGGGACTGACACCGAATCTGGCAAAGTATGCTTCAATATTGGGAGTAAGCTTATCCTGGTAGCTCCTGATATCAGAATTGATATTGGCTCCGGGGAATTTTTGTGACTGGACATAGGGTTCGCGGTCAGGATCATATCCTGGAACCGTGGCCGGATTAATTCCTCCTAATCTGGCAAAATGAGGGGCAAAACCTCCTGGCACACACCTGCCCTGACAGCGGAAATAGCCGACAAAATAACTCCGGGCGCCAAGGTAAACCATTACAGTATCTGTTTTATCCCGTCCCCGGTCCTTACAAAAAGGACAGGGTGCTTTCAGAATGGTGCCTTCTATTTTATGCTCAGTAAGGTGTTGTCTGTAAAAATCTGCCAGTCTTTCATTCAATTCCATGGATTAAAATCTTTGGTCTTGGGTAAACAAAAGGAAAGCCTAAAAATATTTCAACCAATAGATACAATCAGTCCTAACGGATATTTACCATATAACCATAAAAAAACCTCTCCTTGTTTTCAAGGAGAGGTTCATTTGTTCCCCATGGTGAAAAGGTAGTGTTGGGCAGCTAAAATAAGGAATGTGAAAGAAGATAAATTTATCCTGGGGATAAGGGCATTACATTTTGATCCGGTGATGAAAGCCCTACCTGGTGGCACAAAGAAACGCAGTTTGTTTTGGTTGTCAGGATAGTTCTTATTTCAAGATGAGACAGGACGGAATTGTCTGTTTTAAGCACCTTTACGA
>JBECKS010000101.1:0-23329 GCA_040235395.1 Pseudomonadales bacterium
GTTCTCATGTGGTGCATCACTCTTCAGAAGGTATGAACCTGAGCACGGCAACACGTCAAAGCATGACCTATGCCATTAGTGGCGGCGTGCTTTTCTTTTTCAGCCCACTCATTTTTATGGGTTATCCGCCTGAAGTGGTGATGTCTATGTATGCACTGGATTTGTTCTATCAATATTTTGTACACACACAGGCTGTTGGCAAGTTGCATCCCTTGATTGAATATATTTTTGTCACACCTTCTCACCATCGTGTCCATCATGCGCGAAACCCTGAATACATAGATAAGAATTATGGTGGCGTCACTATTCTTTTTGATCGCCTGTTTGGCACTTTTGTGGAAGAAGACGAAAAGAATAATCCAGTTGAGTATGGAATCGTTAAACAAATCCATACTTATAATATCTTGAAAATTAATTTTCATGAATGGATAGATATGTTCAATGATATAAAAAAGCCAGGGAAATTATCACAGCGCCTTAAACATCTTTGGGCGCCGCCAGAATGGGAGCGGGATAGTTAATAACTATCTACGTTGCCACTACTTCGTTAAAAATATTTTAAAAATGCTCATTTACTATGTGTAAACTCCGCTTTTTAAAATATTTTTGCCTTGTATTGGCTTCCTCGATTACGTTATTAACGGCGTGTTTAAAAATAGAGAAGATAACTGATTTCTGCAGAATCCTGTTCGACATCTGTCGTGAGATTATCCTGCCGTAAAGAGAGTAGTTTTAAACGAAGCGCCTGATTTCTTGAAAGTTCTATCTGTTGAGAAAGTTCAACTTTTTTTAATGCGTTTTCCTGTTCCAGTTTGATATAAGAAAATTGTAGCAGGCTTGCATGCTTGCCTCTGTCGTGAAGTAAGCCAGCGTTGTAGTTTATGCCTGCCTGCACATCCTGTTCATATTGCGAATTATTTTCAATGCGAGGTGATAGCATCTGGTAGTGAATCCAGTTGTGGTATTGAAATGCAAAGCCGCCGCCCGCCTGAAGATAGGAACTCATATGCTGTTTGGCTTCTTCACTTTTCTGTCCTTGAATGCTGAGGTTCCATGAAAGATCTTTTCGTAATCGGGTGATCGGTGTAAGCGAAACAATATCAACAAGCTGCCAGCTATCTATAAAGCTTTCATCTTCAAAGTGAGTAAAAGTCACTTCCGGGCCTTCAATATGCGAGCCATTAATAAAGCCCCAACTGTTATCAATAAGGTCGTGATAAGCCATGCGATACTGAAGCTTGGTGAAATTCCCAACATCCTTGATGCGACCAGCGCTCAACTTCAAGCGATGACTATCATGGGTTTCAAGAATGGATTCAGAATCTATTTCCAGTTGGGTTTTTTCTACATGGGGATTTTCAATAGAAATAGTGTTGATGATTGAGAGCAAATCAAGGCTGCGTTTTGCTAGAGACTGATCCCTTTCTTTTTGAGCCTGCTTGAAACGCACGAGATCATAAGCATTATCAAGCAAAGCTAACTGTTGCTCTGGTGATGCATTGCTGTAGGTCTGGTTTTTCAATGTTATTTCAAGATTTTTTTCAGGATTAGCAAGTTCTTCGCTAAGGTTTTTTTCTTCCTTGTTGAGCAGCAGTAATTGAGCTTTTAACAAACTTTCTTTTGAGGGTCTGAATTCTTCGCCTTCAATCAGATTGTTTTCCTGAAGAATCTTAACGGTATTAAGAGGAATTTCCGTTAAGCGCAGTTTTTCCGTCAGTTCAAGTTCTGGTCTGGCGACTTCCAGTAATTCGAGCAGACGATAAGAGCAGTTTTCATCAAAAAAGAAATAATCAAAATCTATATCTTTTAGTTCCCATAAATGTGCAATCAAGAAATCGATTTCTCGCTGATCAAGAGTAAGCGGGTATTCCCAGATATCCCTGTTTTCCATCTGCCCGTATTCCTTGATTTTTTGTGAATAAGGAACAACGAAGTAGCGTCCTTTATACAACCCCCCCATGCCTTTAAATGCATACTCAAAACTGTTGTCATTAGTATCAAGTTTCGCACCGTAGTTGATGGCCCAGTTGAGAATTACGGATTCATCATCTTCACTGGTATCAATTCTGAATAAAGCATGGCCGAAAATGGAAGAGGCGCTGTTCATGTAGGCAGAAGGAAAAACCATTACCAGTTTTTTTGCAGCCACCTGATTCTGTACTTTCAGGAAAAGTTCACAATCTTTTAAACCATTTTGGTAGTCGCTTAGCTCCAGTTGTTCCGACAGCCATTGATATCGTGCTGGAAACTTGCAGGCTAAGTCAGGGCTATCAGAAAAAAATGCAAGGATATTTTCTTTAAGTTCTTCATCGGCATCATGCATGCCCTTTGGTGAAATAAAAAAGTTACTGCTGTCGGCGTAACTCTTATTTCTTGAGTGTAGGGTTCCACCCTGATTGTAGTGCAGTAACCGTAACCATTGTTTTGAAGAGGAAAGTTTTTTTTCGTTGGCTAAGACTAAAAGCCTTTCGATAGAGTGATGTTCTGTTGGGTTCTCTTGTGCATGAGCACTTATCCCGAAGAATACTAGAAAAAATAGAAAGCTAAGCCGTATATAGCATGTCATTGTGTTGTAGAAAGAGAAAGCAGACTGACATTTGTTAATGCCAGCCTGTAAATGAGGTTAACTGAGGTAATTTTTGAGTTGTTCATCCTTGCTGATAACGCTAGCAATATTATTCATCACGTCAACAGCATTCATGTCTTCGTTAGTAAAGATGTCTGAAAAATTTTCATGAAGTACTTTTTCGAAATGTGGACGATCTTCTTTCTCGATTTTCATGGCAACGCTTAACGCAGTGAGTGCTTCACCAGATCCTTGTGCAATATCTTCTGCCAGTTCATCAAGCATATCGTTGAGACCTAGCATAGGCTCGCCAGAATAAGTCAGTACACCATCGGTTTCACATCCATTGGTGCCAAAGACGATTCCAAAAAAAGCATTAAAAGAAGAAAGACCGTTGGTCATGTAAGCTGCAGTGTGCGGAACCCACCCTTTATCACCCTGGAAAAGCATGTTTCCCCAGCCGCAATCCGGTCCACCAGGCGCTTCGGCATGAGAAAGGGAAGACAGAGACAGGCCTAAGGCTACTGTGCCAGTAATAAAAAGAGCGTGTAATGAACGGCGTAGAGAACTAAGCATAGAAGCATCCTTATAATAGGTTATCGTTATTTGCGCTTATAGTTCACTGTTTGAGCAAGGGAATCAAGCCTACCGTCATTTAATTGGGGTAGGCAGTCAAGGTATAGATTTCCTAATATCATCCACCTTAATCAAGACATGTTTAGAGGAGTGAGGGGATATGAGTCTGGCAGGTAAAGTAGTCATTATTTCAGGAGCAGGAAGCGGCATGGGGCGATTGGCTGCCCAGCGATTTAGTAAACAGGGTGCAAAAGTGGCTGCGCTCGATATCAATGAGGCAGGTCTAAAGGAAACCGCGGAAGGTCATGACAACATCAGCATTTACCCTCTCAATGTTACGAATATTGAGCAGGTGAATGAAACGGTTGCAAAAGTCATTTCTGAATTGGGCAACATTAACCGGATTTTTAATTGTGCTGCCATTATGCCTTTTGGAAAATTACTTGAGCACGATGCTGCGAATATTAAGCTGGTTATGGATATTAACTATGGGGGAACAGTTAATGTCACTAAAGCGGCTCTGCCGAATATGATTGCTAATGGCGGTGGGGATTGCGTGATTTTCTCTTCCATGTTGGGTCAGATGCCGGTTCTGGCAGCGGGCGCGTACGTGGCAAGTAAATTTGCGACGTCTGCTTATGCTGAAGTGCTTGCCCATGAAAACACTAAGTCTAATGTGCGCTTTGCTTGTGTGTGTCCGCCTGTGGTGAATACACCATTATTGAAGCAAGCCAAAGATACCGTGTGGCCAAAGATACTTGATGAGAATCCTCATCTTGACCCCTCTGAGGTAATTGATGAAATTGAACGTTGTCTGGATGCCGGCAAGTTCTGGGTATTCCCTGGCAAGAATACAGAATGGGGTTATCGCGTAAGACGCTGGATGCCAGGTCAGATTTGGAAACACGTGCACAAAACAGAAGGTTGGTAGCCGTATTTCCTTTCCATGAATTAAAAAAGGCCTTTATCAAGGCCTTTTTTATGACAGCTCGATAAGCCTTGGCTACAATCTGCGCTAGCAAGTTTTACACGGTGATGTTCTATGGCTAAAGAAAATGATTTCCTGATTGCTCCTTCCATACTCGCGGCTGATTTGGCTCGTCTGGGTGACGATGTGGCGGCGGTGCTGAATGCTGGCGCAGACATGGTTCACTTTGATGTCATGGACAATCACTACGTGCCTAACCTGAGCTTTGGTCCTATGGTTTGCCAGTCGCTGGTGTCTTACCTGAAAGAGAAGGGAATTAAGGCGCCAATCGATGTTCACCTGATGGTGAAACCTGTTGATAGCCTGATTACTGAATTCATCAAGGCTGGTGCTGATTACATCACCTTCCATCCGGAAGCTTCCGAGCATATCCATCGTAGTGTGAAATTGATTAAAGAAGGTGGCTGTAAAGCAGGTCTGGTATTCAATCCTGCAACGCCACTTTCCTATCTGGATCACATTATTGATGAGCTGGATATGATTCTCTTGATGTCGGTTAACCCCGGCTTTGGTGGCCAGAAATTCATACCTTCCACCCTATCGAAGCTTGCTGATGTGAGGGAAATCATTAATGCCTCTGGCAGAGATGTCCGTCTTGAGGTAGATGGTGGTGTTTGCCTCGATAACATTGCCGAGATTGCAGCGGCTGGTGCGGATACCTTTGTCGCGGGTTCTGCAATCTTTGGTAAGGATGATTACGCGAAAGAAATTGCCTCGATGAGAAAGGCGCTTTCGAAAATCTGAAGCCCTGATTAGGTTCTATTGATTTAGACCTGTTTTTGTTTTACTTTGACCCGCTAGCAAGTGAGAGAAATAAATTTTTAACAACACGAGTTACCTTGTGAACCAACACTTACTTTTTAACATGAAGACCTTCCTGAGCTTGGATTCCCAAAGCTGGTCTTGGCGATGGTGGCAATAGAACGCTCCACCTGATTGCGCTCGGCTTCGATTTCCTGAAGCTGATTATTAAAAACATGTTAAAGAGAAGATTATGACTCCCGAACAATTCCATACATTTAGCCAACAGAATTTCAATCGCATTCCTTTGGTAAGAGAAGTGCTTGCTGACCTTGATACGCCCTTGAGCTGTTATCAGAAACTGGCCAGCGGTCCTTATTCCTATTTGCTTGAATCTGTAAGAGGCGGAGAGAAGTGGGGGCGATATTCCATTATTGGATTGCCCTGCAAGACCCTGTTAAAAATCTCGGGCAAACATGCTGTTGTTGAACAGGATAGAAAAATAATTGAGGAACAGAATCTAGAAGATCCGCTCGCTTTCGTTGAAGCGTTTCAGCAACGATATCGCGTACCGAAAATTGAAGGTTTACCTTTGTTTAACGGTGGTCTTGTCGGTTATTTTGCTTACGACACTATTCGCTATATTGAAAAAAGTCTTGCGAGTAGCAAACTTCCTGACCCCATCGGCACGCCTGATATTCTGTTAATGGTTTCAGATGAGCTTGTGGTTTTCGATAACCTTCGCGGTTCGCTTTTCATAATCGTTCATGTTGATCCTCAGCAAGGTGAAACCTTTGAGCAGGGGCAAACGCGCCTGGATGCCTTGGAAGAAAAACTTTCACATGAGATAAGGGCACTGCCAAAACAGGATTACAAGATTCCTGATGAAAGTGATTTCGTTTCTGGTTTTAAAGAACCAGAACATGCCAAAGCTGTTGAAAAAGTTAAGGAATATATTCTTGATGGTGATGTGATGCAGGTAGTGATTTCCCAGCGTATGGAAATCGCTTTTGAAGCACCGCCATTAAATCTGTATCGCGCTTTGCGTTATCTGAATCCATCACCTTATCTTTATTTTCTGGATCTTGGTGATTTTCATATCGTTGGGTCTTCGCCAGAAATTCTGGCGCGACTTGAAAATGGCGAAGTCAGTCTGCGACCCATTGCGGGCACAAGACGCAGAGGGCGAACTGAAGAAGAAGATAAAGCAATGGAAGAGGAGTTGCTTGCTGATCCAAAAGAAATTGCAGAACACCTGATGCTAATAGATTTAGGAAGGAATGATGTGGGTCGTGTTGCAAAAACAGGAACAGTTGAGTTAACCGACAAAATGATTGTTGAGCGTTACTCTCATGTCATGCACATTGTTTCTAATGTAAAAGGTGAGCTGCAGGAAGGGAAAACAGCCTTGGATGTATTGAAAGCCAGTTTACCTGCGGGAACCCTGAGTGGAGCTCCCAAGGTTCGTGCAATGGAAATCATTGAAGAACTGGAACCGGTTAAACGTGGTATTTATGGTGGTGCAGTGGGTTATCTTTCATGGCATGGCAACATGGATACTGCCATCGCTATTCGAACTGCAGTGATAAAAGACAAAAAACTTTATATACAGGCAGGTGGTGGTTTGGTGGCAGATTCTGTTCCAAAACTGGAATGGAAAGAAACCATGAATAAAGGAAGAGCTATCTTTAAAGCAGTGGAGATGGCTCTAAAAGGTCTGCAACCATAATGAATAACTAGCTACGTTGTTTCTACCTTGTTAAAAGCAACTACCTCGCTAACGTTATTCAGAGAGTTTTAAATAGATAACATAAAGTGTTTGGCAATATAGCCAAAAAATTGTCAGGAAATAAACATGTTAATCATGATAGATAATTACGATTCTTTCACCTACAACGTCGTTCAGTATCTTGCTGAACTTGGCGCAGAGGTTGAAGTGTTTCGTAACGATGAAATTACAATTGAAGAAATAGAAAATAAAAATCCACAGCATCTGGTGATTTCACCAGGACCCTGTAATCCTGATAAGGCAGGCATTTCATTGGCTGCGATTGATCACTTTAAAGGTAAGCTGCCTATTCTTGGAATCTGTCTGGGTCATCAAAGTATTGGTCAGGCCTTTGGTGGAAAAATTGTTCGTGCCAATCACATCATGCATGGCAAGACATCAGTGATTCACCATAATGGCGAAAGCGTGTTCAGGAATTTGCCAAATCCATATACCGCAACACGTTATCATTCCCTGGTGATAGAAAAAGCGAGTCTTCCTGATTGTCTTGAGTTAACTGCATGGACACAAACTGCAGATGGAGAAGTGGATGAGATCATGGGTGTCTGTCATAAGGAATTCGAGATTCATGGTGTGCAGTTTCACCCTGAATCCATTTTGACGGAACATGGTCATTCTTTATTAAAAAATTTTCTGAAAACTAAGAAATAATAAGGCAGAAATAAAAAGTCAGAAAAAAATTAAACAGGTTGAAATAAAATCATGGAAATCAGTCAAGCGATAAATACGCTTATTGCAAAAAACAATTTAAGTGAAAATGAAATGCAAACAGTCATGTCTACCATCATGACAGGGAAAGCCACCGACGCGCAGATTGGTGGTTTTCTGGTTGCATTAAGAATGAAAGGCGAAACCATTGAAGAAATTACTGCTGCTGCGAAAGTCATGCGAGAGCTATCAACAAAAGTGCAGGTAAGTGCGAAACATCTTGTTGATACTTGCGGCACAGGGGGGGATGGAAAGAATACTTTCAATATCTCCACTTGCTCTGCCTTTGTTGCGGCGGCGGCGGGCTGCCATGTGGCTAAACATGGAAATCGCTCAGTTTCCAGTTCCTGTGGCAGCGCCGATGTACTGGAAGCTGCTGGTGTGAATCTTGGGCTTAGCGCTGATCAGGTGGCGAGAGCTATCGAGCAGGTTGGTGTTGGGTTTATGTTTGCGCCAGCACATCATGGCGCAATGAAGCACGCGATTGGTCCGCGAAAGGAAATGGCAGTGAGAACTATTTTTAATGTATTGGGGCCGCTTACCAATCCTGCTACTGCACCCAATCAGGTAATGGGTGTGTTCAGTAAAGACCTGTTAGTGCCTTTGGCGAATGTGCTCAAGAATCTGGGTAGTGAACATGTGTTACTGGTGCATTCAAAAGATGGTATGGATGAAATCAGTATTGCTGAAGAAAGCTTTGTTGCCGAATTAAAGAACGGTGAAATAAAAGAATACACAGTCAAGCCAGAAGATTTTTCATTACAACGTGATGAACTATCAAAGCTTATGGTTAATAGTGCTGAGGAAAGTTTGCAGATGATTCAGGATGTACTTTCAAACAAAGCATGTGCAGCACGTGATATCGTGATTCTGAACGCAGGTGCTGCGATTTATGCAGCGAACGTGACGTCTAGCCTTGAACAGGGTGTTGAAATGGCAAAGGATGTCATCGCAAGCGGTCAGGCAAAAGAAAAGTTGCAAGAACTGATTGAATTCAGTCAGAACTGTTAGTTGATAGGTTTAGATAATAGATTAAGGTAACAGATATCGTGAGTGATATTCTTAATAAAATTATTGAACGAAAAAAAGAAGAAGTTGCAGAGCGTCTTGAATGCGCATCGTTGGCAACTCTTGAAAAGCGTATCGACGAACAGGAGCCTGTTAGGGGTTTTGTTCGTGCTATTGAAAAAAGAGTTGAGCAGAAACAGGCTGCGGTGATTGCAGAAATAAAGAAAGCTTCACCAAGTAAAGGTGTGATTCGTGAAATCTTTGATCCTGAAGAAATTGCACGAGCCTATTCTGCTTACGGTGCCACATGTTTGTCGGTGTTAACAGATATTGATTTTTTTCAGGGCGATGATTTTTATCTTCAACTTGCGAGAAAGGTTTGTGACTTACCTGTCTTACGTAAGGACTTCATGATTGATCCTTATCAGATTGTTGAGTCTCGCAGTATTGGTGCTGACTGTATTCTCTTGATTGTGGCTGCACTGGATGAAATTCAGTTAAAGGATTTATTTCAATGTGCTCAGGATTATGGGCTTGATGTATTGACGGAAGTTCATAATCAGGATGAATTGGAGCAGGCACTAAAACTGGATGGAAAATTAATTGGCATCAATAATCGAAACCTGAAAACTTTCGAGACTTCCTTACAAACTACGCTGGATTTATTAAAGGATATTCCCGACGATAAAATTGTCATCACCGAAAGCGGGATTCATAAAAAGGAAGATGTGCAGATGATGCTTGAAAATGATGTTTATGGTTTTCTGGTGGGCGAAGCTTTTATGCGAGAAGAGGATCCTGGAAAGGCATTAGCGAACCTTTTCGGTTTTGAAGAGTGAGAAAAAATTAAACGGAAATTAATTTCTCGTTCCGTAAATCACCATGGTTTTTCCTTTAGCACTCACCAAGCCCTGATCTTCCAGGGTTTTAAGAACGCGTCCTGCCATTTCCCTTGAGCAGCCTACAATGCGAGCAATTTCCTGACGGGTAATCTTGATTTGCATGCCATCTGGGTGAGTGATGGCGTCAGGTTGTTTGCTAAGTTCCAGTAAGGTTCTGGCAACACGACCCGTTACATCAACGAATGCGAGATCACCTACTTTTTGTGTGGTATCGATGAGTCTTTGCGCCATTTGTTGACTTAATGCATACATCACCTGAGGGTATTCAACCACTAAATCCTTGAAGTTGTTGTAACTCATTTCACCTACTTCACAATCGGTTTTCGCACGCACCATAGCAGACCGGTCAATGGGGCCAAAAAAACCAAGCTCACCAAAAAAGTCGCCTTCGTTCAGGTAGGAAATAATCATTTCATGGCCATCATCATCTTCAATAATGACAGTTACCGAACCCTTGATGAGAAAATAGATGGCATTGGCCTCATCACCTGCGAAGAGGATGTTGCTTTTGGCAGAAAATTTATGTCGATGGCAACGACTTAGAAAAATGTCTTTGGCATCCTGTGTATCAAACTGTATTGGCATAGTTATTATTCTTTCCCTTTGGATTTAATTATGGACACAATTTTATGGCTTGAACAGGTTTAAGCCCTTACAGATGGAAAGATTTGCCTCATGGTTGATGTATTTCATGCGGATTTCAGTATTATGGCGCCCCTACGGCAAATAGTTGGTTAATTGAATTCAGGTAGGTAAAACAGATGGAATGTCGAATTTCTTGGAAGGGTGATGCTCGTTTTGATGCTACTTCAGGTAGTGGTCACACAATCACAATAGATGGTCCTCCCGATCATGGTGGCAAGAATCAAGGTCCGCGTCCTATGGAAATGTTATTGCTAGGTGTGGGAGGCTGCTCAGCTTTTGATGTGATTCATATATTGAAGAAATCAAGGCAGGATGTGACCGATTGCGAAGCAGAATTAAAAGCGGAGCGAGTTGATGATGTGCCTGCTGTCTTCAAAAGCATTCATATTCATTTCATTGTGAAGGGAAATAACTTGAAGGAAAATCAAGTTAAGCGGGCTGTTGAATTATCTGCAGAAAAATACTGTTCAGCATCCATCATGCTTGGCAAAGCTGGTGTTGAGATTACTCACAGCTATGAGATTCAGTAACTGGCTGCAGCCTTAAATATGGTAAGTGCTTTTTGTCATTAACTTTGACATCAGCGTCATGGCTTTTCTGGCATTGTCTGGTAAATCACGAGCGCCTTCACTTTTTGCCATGTGTGCATGTTTTGCTTCATCTTCACGCATCTGTCTTAGCACAGCACGAGTAGCCTGATCATTCATGGGTACCTGATCCAGATGTTCATCAAGATGTTTACAAACCTGGTCTTCCGTTTCTTTCACAAAACCCAAACTCCAGCTATCGCCTAAGGCACCCGCAATTGCGCCTAGAGAAAAGGAAAGTGCATACCACATAGGATTCAGATAACTCACGTGGTCGTTGAGTTCCTGGAGTCTTTCTTCACACCAAACCAGATGATCCACTTCTTCATTAGCGGCCTGCTCCATATTGTTTTTCACGGTTTCGCTTTTTGCGGTTAAGGCCTGTCCCTTATAAAGAGCTTGAGCACACACTTCACCCGTGTGATTCACGCGCATTAATCCGGCAATGTGTTTACGTTTATTTTCCGGCAGTTCAGATTTCTCGATGTCACTGGCGGGGGAAGGTCGTTGCGCCTGTTGCGTATTACCTGAAACCGTTCGCAGGATTTCGTCAGTGTTGCTAATGAGTCTGTCAAAAGCCGAAAGTTTTCTCATGGTGCTGATTCTTGGTTTAATGTTGATTGAAGTCTTGACCCTATTTTAGGAACTTTCACATAATGGGTCAGCAAAAAAATCAGAAAATGAAGGGTGAAAGCATGAAAACGTTGGTATTGGTTGTGGCAACTCTCTTATTCAGCATTTCCTGCACGCAGGAAGTACAGAATCAGGTGGGTAGGGCAGTGCAGAACTGGACAGGTACAGATGGTGTGCTCGATATTTATGCAGGCGAAGTATTGGTTAAGCGATTCATCAAGATTGATAAGCTTTCAACAGCCTTGGGAACCAGTGATTCGCAAGCGCGTTCCTATCGTTATGGTTATGGCTATCTTGATAAAAACCAGAATCTGAAAGTCGATCCAGGCGAGAAAAAAGTTTATTTCGAATTCAGTGATTATTCGACGAGTTATGTTTTTTACGAAAATCCGGATTACTAAAAACAATTAACCTGGAGGCCAGGTCATTTGGCGTTCACCTAGCAGGTGCAGGTGAATGTGATAAACCGTTTGACCGCCATGAGCATTACAGTGCATCACAACGCGATAACCGTCTTCGGCAAAACCAAGTTCGTTAGCAATCTTACTGGCTGCAAGATTTATTTTTCCGAGCAATGCAGCATCCTGTTCTTCAGCATCGTTTAATGTTGCGATATGTTTTTTGGGAATCACGAGAATGTGAGTAGGTGCTTGTGGGTTAATATCCCTGAAAGCAATTACCTCATCATCTTCGTGAACAATATCAGAATTCACTTCTTTGTTTGCAATCTTACAGAAAAAACAACTCATGATGCGTTCTCCTCTTTGCTTCAGGGTTAAGCGTTAAGATTTTTCTCTGGCAACAGCACGATAACCAATATCACTTCGATAAAAAGCGTCTTTCCAGTTTACCTGTTTAACGAGCTCGTAAGCCTTCTTTTGCGCATCGCTTACATTATTTCCGAGTGCGCATACACATAGCACACGACCACCGGTATTCACAATGTGTCCGTCTTTTTCTTCTGCGCCGGCAATAAAGATTTTCTGGTCTTCCTGTGCTTTATCGAGCCCTGTGATTTCGAAACCCTTTTCATAATCATTAGGGTAGCCACCTGATGCCATTACGATACCAATGGATGCTCGTGAATCCCAACTAATATCAACCTGATCCAGTTTGCCTTCAAGAGCAGAAAGACAAAGCGCAGGCAAATCTGATTGCAAGCGCATCATGATGGGCTGGGTTTCCGGATCACCAAATCGACAGTTGAATTCCAGCACCTTAATGTTACCTAAGTCATCCACCATCAAGCCTGCATATAAAAATCCTAAATAGGTATTGCCTTCTGCCGCCATACCATCAACGGTAGGGCGCATCACTTGTTGCATGATTTTTTCATGCACTTCCTGAGTGACAACAGGTGCGGGCGAGTAAGCACCCATACCTCCGGTGTTTGGACCTTTATCACCATCATCTCTGGCCTTGTGATCCTGTGAACTTGCCATGGGAAGAATGTTCTTGCCGTCAATCATGCAAATGAAACTGGCTTCTTCACCCGTAAGGAATTCTTCAATCACAACACGGCTACCAGCATCGCCAAAACGATTGCCTGCGAGCATATCCTTTACCGCCTCAATAGCTTCTTCTTCAGTTTGGGCAACAATGACACCTTTACCCGCAGCGAGGCCATCGGCTTTAACAACGATAGGTGCTCCACATTTCTTGATATAGGCAATAGCAGGGTCGATTTCGGTAAAGTTTTCGTAAGCTGCTGTAGGAATTTTGTGCCTTGCGAGAAAATCTTTGGTGAAGGCTTTTGAGCCTTCAAGTTGCGCTGCATTATGAGTCGGTCCAAAACATTTAAGACCTGCATTCTGGAAATCATCAACCAGTTTATTGATCAAAGGCGCTTCAGGACCAACAATGGTCAGGTCGATGGACTTTTCTTTTGCAAAAGCTATTAATGCAGGATTGTCGAGAACATTAATCGCGATGTTCTCAACGTTGTTTTCTCTTGAGGTTCCTGCATTACCCGGTGCAACAAATACTTTTTCAACCTGAGGCGATTGCGCACATTTCCACGCAAGCGCGTGTTCCCGTCCACCATTTCCGATAATAAGAATTTTCATCACACTCTATTCCTTTGAAAAATCTGTTAATGCTTTATCTTTTAATGCCTAAAGTGGCGCATGCCAGTAAATACCATGGCGATATCGGCTTCATCTGCCGCGGCAATCACTTCATCATCTCTAATGGAACCACCGGGCTGAATAATGGCGCGAATACCCGCAGCAGCGGCTGCATCAATTCCGTCCCGGAAAGGGAAGAATGCGTCAGACGCCATCACTGAACCGATTACTTCAAGATTTTCATCGGCAGCTTTAATACCTGCAATTTTTGCACTGTAAACGCGACTCATTTGCCCAGCACCTACACCAATGGTTTGAAGGTTTTTTGCATACACAATGGCATTGGATTTTGTAAATTTCGCAACGGTCCATGTAAATAACAAATCGCGAATTTCTTCTTGTGTTGGTGCGCGTTTACTCACAACTTTTAAATCGCTTTCAAGGATTTTCCCCATATCCCTGTCCTGAACAAGGATGCCGCCGTTGACTCTTTTATAATCCATTGGATGTAAATCGTGATTCGCAAGATCACCCGTTTCCATCACACGCACATTCTGTTTCTGTTTAAAAACTTCTTTTGCTTCCTTGCTGATTTCAGGTGCAATTACCACTTCAATAAATTGTTGATCAATCATCTTCTGCGCACATTCAGCATCCAGCCTTGTGTTGAATGCAATGATGCCGCCAAACGCAGAAGTAGGATCTGTTTGATAGGCACGAAGATAGGCATCCAGGCAATTTTTTCCAATCGCAACGCCGCAAGGATTGGCATGTTTCACAATCACACAGGCACAATCAGAAAAACTGCGCACACATTCAAGTGCCGCATCGGTATCAGCAATATTGTTATAGGAAAGTTCCTTGCCCTGAATCTGCGCGGCACTGGAAATGGAATTTTCTTTTAGAACATTTTCCTTATAGAAAGCTGCTTTCTGATGAGGGTTCTCGCCATAACGCATGTCAGCAACTTTTTCGAATTGAAGATTCAGTGATTGGCTGAATGTTTCTTTCTCACCGGCTTCATTGATTCCAGAAAGGTAATTCGCAATCGCACCATCGTATTGTGCAGTATGTTCAAACGCTTTTACGGCTAACTTAAAACGACTTTCCTGACTGAGTGAGAGCTCGTTGTCTTTGAGCTCAGCAATGATGTTTGGGTAATCCTTATGGTCAACCACAATGCTGGTGAAGGCATGATTCTTGGCAGTAGCTCTCACCATGGTGGGTCCACCAATATCGATATTCTCAATGGCATCAGCAAGACTACACCCAGGCTTGGCGATGGTTTCCTGAAAGGGGTAGAGATTTACCACCACAAGGTCGATGCCACCAATACCGTGTTCAGCCATCACCTGCTGGTCGATATCACGGCGAGCTAATATGCCGCCGTGAATTTTTGGGTGCAGGGTCTTTACCCGGCCATCCATGATTTCCGGAGAGCCTGTGTATTCAGAGACTTCGATAGCTGGAATGCCACTTTCGGTGAGTTGTTTGTAGGTGCCGCCCGTGGAAAGGATGCTGATACCCATGCTATCCAGGGCTTTGGCAAATTCGATAATACCGGTTTTATCAGAAACGCTGATGAGCGCTCTTTTAATGGGGAAAGCACTGGAATTGCTCATGGGAAATCAGACCTTTACTGGGAAAAAAAGAGCCGGAATTATAGAGCAAAGGGACTTAAAGTGGCAGGCAGGCTGGGCAATTTTGCCAAGAAAAACTAGTCGAGACGATGTTGTTTCAGCTTCTTGCGCAGGGTGCCTCGATTGAGACCAAGAATCTCGGAAGACCGTGATTGATTGCCCTTGGTATGCTCCATAACAGATTTTAAAAGTGCGGGCTCTACTTCGTTTAGAACCATCTGGTAAAGGTCTGAAGCATCCTGTTCGCCAAGGTCATTAAAATAGCGTTTTACACATTGTGTAACGGCATCCTTGATACTGATTCTCTGGTTAGCTTCTTCCGCTAGTTTGTTTTCATTCTTGAGTGTGAGTTCAACAATCGTTGAATCCTGAGATTTCTGGCTCGTAAATTGAATGTCTGATGATGTTGTCTTGGCCAGCTTTTTCATAAACCCGAATATCCTTACTTCCTGTAGCTTTTTACTGTGTCTTTTTTAAAAACTTTTGATGAAGCGCTTTCAATAAATAAAACATTCTCCTGAACACATGTCGACGACTGGAAAACTTTTTAATTACTTAAGCTACTGAATATGTTGCACACTTTGTGCCAACAATTCGCTTGTTCATGCAGCTTCAGGTTTCTCTGTAAAACTTTTTTTCTTGCAATTTGAAGAAAAGTACTTTTCCAGTAAAACCAATTGTTCTGTAGCCGTTTCGAGAGCATTAAACTGACGTTTGATTCCAAGAAAATCTGGAAACTGTTCTTCATACCAGCTTAAGTGTTTTCTCGACATTCTTACACCAAGGTATTCTCCATAAAATTCGTGTAACGAAATAATGTGTTGAAGAATAGTTTGGTAAAGAGTTTCTTGAGAAGGTGCTGCAATGATTTCGTTGCTATTGATATAGCAATCAATTTCCCGAAACAACCAGGGGTTACCCAAAGCTGCGCGGGCGACCATAATACCATCTGCCTGAGTATGGTCTAGCACTGTTTTTGCATTTTTTGCAGACACAATGTCGCCATTGACAATTACAGGAATACTTAATGCCTGTTTAAGTTTTTTTGCACTGTCGTGTTCGGCTAACTCATTGTATTTACAAGCGCGGGTGCGTCCATGAATGCTAATGGCAGCAATGCCTTCCTGTTCAGCAATCTTTCCAATGTGAAGAAAATTCCTGTTCTCCTTGTTCCATCCTGTTCGAAATTTCATAGTGACAGGAATGTCTACAGCAGAAACAACTTTTTTTAAAATGGCTTGCACAAGAACTTCGTCCTGTAGTAGTGCAGAGCCCGCTGCTTTCTTGCACACTTTTTTTGCAGGGCAACCTAAATTGATATCAATAATGTGCGCGCCATCCTGTTCACATTGTCGGGCAGCGCTAGCCATTTGTTCGGGATCATTTCCCAGAATCTGTATCCAGCGAATATCGCTTTCCTGTTTATGAACTTGCCTGAAGGAGGATTTGCTTGTGTGCCAGAGCTTTTGATTGGCGCTGAGCATTTCACCAATGGCTGCCCCTGCACCCAGTTGACGGCAAAGATTGCGATAAGGTAAATCGGTAACGCCAGCCATAGGCGCCAGAATCACCTGATTCCTGAATTCAATGGAGCCAATTTTCACAGTAACGGAATCAGGAGTTATCCATGAAGTCGATGTTGTAATTCACCGCTTCTACACCAGGGTCTACTAATTCCAGGGATATGTGCAAGGGGGTTTTTGAAGGCAGGTTAGACAGCCCCCTGAGTTCCCCTTGCAGATAGTCCTTAGGTTTAAAGGCGCGAGAAGCAATCACCTTTCCCTGAAGGTTTGAAAAGCTTAAATACAAAATCGGGAAATCCTGATCGTAGGGCGCCTGATTGTTAATCATGGCATCGATAATCAAGGCGCCAGGCTGATTAGGATGAGGGCGTACTACCAGATTGCTGCCTCTAATTAGCGAAACGTCTTTCAGGGGAGGAAGTGTGCACAGGCCGGCAGAGCAGAATGTTGCATAAAGCGAGCGGTACTCAGGGTCGATAGCAAGTTCATCAAAGTTCTTGATTAACACCTGAGCAAACAGCGCCAGAGAAAAAGCTAGTGTGAGTGCCACCCATAAAAAGCTCGGCAGACTGTTCTCGAGTGTGGGGAGTTCTTCGATTTCCCTACTGCCCAGGGCGACCTGCGCAACAGGTTCACTATCGCCAAAGCCGAACATATCATCGTCCAGGTCATCAAGACTAATACCAAAGCCATCATTAGAACTTTCGTTTTTCCTGTTGCCTGTTTCTGTCTGATGAACGGGGTCACGACCTCGTGTGAGAAGTTCGCTTAGTTCGTCTTCCTCTGCTTGCTCAACTGCATGTGATTCTTTTTTTGCTGTTGTCTGTTGTTGGGGAGGCTCTTTCGTTTGTTTAGGGGCTGGAGCATCATCGACAGGAGTAGAGGTCAGTTCCTCAAAGGCATCAGAAAATTCATCTTCAAAGGAAAGGCTTTCCTTCTGAATGTTTTCTGGTGCGGTAACAGGGCCACTCTGTATGTTGGAATTTCCTGTTTTCTGATTTTTCTTGATCCACTCTTCAATGCTGGAATCATCATCAAGACCAAAGTTATCCTGAACGGCAGGAGCCGGGCCTGGTCCGGGCGCAGGCGCAGGGGCTTCTACTGGTTCAGCAGCTTTGAAAACCTTCATGCAAACACCGCAACGTACGTGACCATTGGCAGCCCTTAGTTGGTCATCGGAAACGGTGAATGAAGTGCCGCAATGCGGGCAATTGGCTTCTATCTGGCTCATTGTTTTCTGCTGCTCTATTTGTTTTTGTGCAATGGTGTTTCTTCAATGAAAAGGTATTCGAAATGTTACTGTTAATTTCTTACAGCAACGATGCGTAACCAGTCATTTTTCTGTGTGACCTGGAAGTCATGAAAAAAAGATTGATAGCAGCCCAGTATGGCGTCCTTCTGGTCATGCAAGATACCCGAGAGCACTATAATAGCATCGCTATCCACTAGATTGGCAAGTTCTGGGCAGAGTTTTTCCAACGGTCCAGCAAGAATATTTGCGATAAGAATATCGGCTTTTTCTGTTCGTTTCTGGAAATCAGCAGCAAGTTCGATAGTCAGTGCGTTTTCCATTTTGTTACGTCGTGTGTTTTCTTCGGTCGCCAGTATGGCTTGTGGATCGATATCACAAGCGTAAACCCTGTCGGCACCCAGTAGCGCAGCAGCAATGCCAAGAATCCCTGAGCCGCAGCCGTAATCAATAATGGTTTTTCCTTTCAGGTCATGACTTGCCAGCCAATCCAGACAGAGCCAGGTGGTTTCGTGTGTGCCTGTGCCAAAAGCCAGACCGGGATCCATATTGAGCACCACATGGTGGCCTTTTACATCCTTGCTCAGGTTTTTGTAGTCTTCCTGAGAAAGACTGGGAATCACCCAAAGCTTATCGGCAAAGCACATGCTTTCGTAATAACGAAGCCATTCCCGCTCCCATTCACGGTCTTCCAGTGCTTCAAGCTGGTAAGTATCCAGTTGGCTCGCAGGGAAATGTTGTTGCAAGTTGGTAAACAGTAGCTCTGCATTCACATCGGTTTCGAAGAGCGCCGTTAAACGGTTCAGTTGCCAGCGAGGTGTGGTACCGATTTCGGGTTCGAAGATATCTTCATTGAGTTGATCCTGAATGGTGACGGCAAGCGCGCCATGTTCCAGAAGAAAATCCTCAATGGCTTCAGCATGCTCAATGGCAACCCTGAGGGAAAATTCAAGCCAGGGCATTAGTTCAGGTAATCGTGAGCTGCCTGCAGGGCGTAGTTGTAGCCTTTTGCACCCAAGCCTGTGATGACACCAACGGCAATGTCAGAGAAATAGGATTCTTTCCTGAAGGCTTCACGAGCATGCACATTGGAAAGATGCACCTCAATAAAGGGAATATTCACACCTGAGAGAGCATCCCTGAGCGCAACACTGGTATGCGTGTAAGCTGCGGGGTTAATGATGATGAATTCAACACCCTCTTTCTTGGCTTGATGAATACGGTTAATCAATTCAGCTTCAGCATTGCTCTGGAAATGTTCCAGCGAGTCACCAAGACGAGAAGCTTCATCTGTAAGAGTTTGAATGATGCTCTCAAGGGTATTGCTGCCATAGTGATCTGGTTCTCGATCACCCAGCAGGTTGAGGTTTGGCCCATTGATTACCAGTAATTTAGCCATGAGATATTTGTTTCCTGATGTTTCTGAAAATAAAGATGCAAAAAGCTGCTAATAATCAGACAAGTTTGCACCAGGCTTTTTATAAAGTCTATTGAGGTTATAAAGTCTATTGAGCGCCTAAAACCTATTGAGGGTGTCGATTTCGGTGTACACTGACTTTTAAAAACAGATTCCATATTTCTGTAGAAACAGCCATGAAAACTTCAGAGAGTTATCAGCTATATCATTTCACTTCTTGTGTGTACTGTTTAAAAGCGCGTTTCCAGTTGAATCGAATGGGTATCGAATTACCCTTACGGAATATCAGGGAAAACCCACAGTACAGGCATGAATTGATTGAGGGTGGTGGTAAAAGGCAGGTTCCCTGTTTACGAATTGAAGATGAAAATAATGAAGTTCGCTGGTTATACGAATCAAGGGATATTGTGGACTATTTCAAACAGCAGAACAGCGTTGAAAAACATTAGGTGAATGTCATGGGAAAGTTAAGTGAAAAGCTTAAGGATAATATTGCGGGTGTAGACAGCGAACCGGGTAGCAGTAAATGGTTGAGAGCTGTTGTGCCGGCACTGCTTGTTGTTGTGTTGATTAATATTTTGCTGGCTTTCTGGTGGAGTCGCGAGCCAGATACTTTTTCTGTCGTGAAACGTGAGGGTGCAAAAACCGGTGAAACAACCGTTGCCACCCTGATAAAAAGTATTGAAACCCTGCAAGACAAACCGGGTGGCTATCTGAGCAATGACGTTATTCCACCCAGTATTTTCATGGATAACATACCTGCCTGGGAATTTGGCGTGGTGGTTCAGGTAAGGGATTTAAGCCGAGCCTTACGTAAGGAATTCAGTCGTTCACAATCGCAATCATTAGAAGATGCAAGCTTATCAAAAGCAGAGCAGGCGGTTTTTAATGCGCCTGATAAATTCCTTCTTCCTGCTTACGAAGACAAGCTTGATGAAAGTGTTGAGAATCTTGAAAACTACAAAATGCGTCTGGCAGACGAAGATATTTATAACGCTCAGTTCTATGCCCGTGCCGATAACCTCAATATCTGGCTTACTGATGTGTCAACGCGATTAGGTAGTTTGTCACAGCGTTTAAGTGCCAGTGTTGCACAGGAACGTGTTAATACTGATCTCGCAGGCGACAGTGCCGCAAAACAATCCACTGCCGCACCAACGAATATGCACGTAAAAACACCTTTCTTACAAATCGACGACGTGTTTTATGAAGCTAGAGGTTCCTGTTGGGTGCTCTTGCATTTCCTCAAGGCGATTGAAGTTGATTTTCACGATGTGCTTGAAAAGAAAAATGCCTTAGCCAGTGTGCAGCAGATTATTCGTGAACTGGAAGAAACCCAGAAACCTGTATGGAGCCCCATGATTCTTTCTGGTTCGGGTTTTGGTATCTGGGCAAATCATTCGTTGGTGATGGCGAATTATATTTCACGCGCGAATGCGGCGATTATCGACCTAAAAAATCTTCTTAAAGAAGGGTGAAATAACTAGCTGCGATGTTTTATCTATAAAATACAGAACAAAAAAGCCAGCATAAGCTGGCTTTTTTATTTCTTGTCAGAAAGTCTGATTATTTAACGGCAGCAGCTTTAATAATTTCTTCCTTGGCAGCAGCAGCGTCAGCCCAGCCGTCAACTTTTACCCATTTGCCTTCTTCCAAATCTTTGTAGTTTTCAAAGAAGTGCTGAATCTGGTCGACCAATAATCTTGGAAGGTCTGAAGTTTCATTAACGTCATGATAAATGGTAGACAGTTTGTCATGAGGTACAGCAATCAGCTTGGCATCCTGCCCTGCTTCGTCAGACATATTCAGAATGCCAATAGGGCGACAACGAATCACACAACCAGGTACTAATGGATAAGGTGTTACAACCAGCACATCCAGTGGGTCACCATCTTCAGAGAGTGTGTTAGGAATGTAGCCATAGTTGGTAGGGTAGAACATAGGTGTTGACATGAAACGGTCAACAAAAACGGCACCAGAGTCCTTATCCACTTCGTATTTGATAGGGCTGTGGTTGGCAGGAATTTCAATGATTACGTTGATATCGTTAGGCAGGTCTTTACCTGCAGGTACATTATTTAGACTCATCTTGATGTTTCACTCTTTTGGATTGCTTCTGAAAATTGCCTGTGGGTCTTGTGTTTCACCACTTTCGTGAACTGCCCGGTCAAGCGTGGGCGGCGATTATACATTGAGCGCAAAATGAATTCTAATACTCTGGTGGCTAATCAAAAGGAGAGAACATTGACAGCGCATCTGGGCATTATCGAAGGTTTTTATGGCAAGCCCTGGGGCTTTGCCAAGCGAGAAGCCATGATTCCTTTCATGAAGACGCATGGTTATGGATTCTACCTTTATGCCCCCAAGGCCGATGTTTATCTCAGGGATCAATGGCAGGAAGCCTTTCCGGAAGCGCTCAGTACAAAACTTTCACAACTGGGCGAACGCTTTCATGAACAGGGCATAGCCTGGGGTCTGGGCTTAAGCCCGATGGGCTTGCATGAGCATTTTGACAGTGAAGGTAAAGCGAAACTCGAAACAAAACTCGAACAGATCAAAGCCCTCAATTGCGATTACCTTGCCATACTATTTGATGATATGAAGGGAGACTTTCCCAAGCTTGCCCAGAGCCAGATTGAAATCTGTCATTTCATTAAGGAAAAGGCAGGCATCTCGAAGCTTATTATGTGCCCCAGTTATTACAGCTACGACCCGATTCTTGAAAAGGTCTTTGGCAAGATGCCCAAAGACTACTGGACACAACTAGGCAAAGGCCTTGACCCCGACATCGATATTTTCTGGACAGGCGAGAAGGTCTGCTCACCATCCTATTCGCAGTCACATCTGGAAGAAGTAGCCAGGCTTTTCCAGAGAAAGCCTACTATCTGGGACAACTATCCAGTGAATGATGGTGCCCGCATGAGCCCCTTCCTACACCTAAGTAAGGTGAAGGGGCGCGAATCCTGCAATGCTGAGGCTGTTACTGCATTGGCTGTAAATCCCATGAATGAAGCTTTTTTATCCCAGATTCCCATGGCAGGCATTGCCGAAGTGATTGCTCACGGTGAAGGAAAAATAGAGGAAGATATCTTTGCCCATCATGCCCAGTGTCTGGGCAAGGCGGCGGAAGAGTTCATCAAGGATAGAAGTTTCTTTGAAGAGCTGGGCTTGAAGGAGCTACCGGAAGAAACCAGAAACCTGCTGGCTACCAAGTACGAGCTCCTGAGTGATGAAGACAATAAAGACTACATTGCTGAGTTGATTGCCTACCTGAAAGGTGAATACCTTTTTGATGTCCAACAGGATTCTGTACCCACACAAGCACTCTGGGACGAAAGCTGAAGCATAAGCCTGCACTTTATCCTGTTATTTGAAATGAGTAAACATTCTGTATAGATTTGCTCTCTCTATTCGTTAAGAAAACAATCAAAGAAAACACAAAAGGAATGACCCATGCCCTATTTTCCCGAGATTAAGACCTTAGGTGATATCAGCCGTTATCACGGTAAAACCAGCCCTGATCGCATCGCGTTTGTCTGCGAAGACAGGGAGCAAACTTATGCCCAGCTGGATAAATATACCAATCAGGTAGCGAATGCCTTAATTGCCGAAGGCTTGAAATCACAATCAAGAATTGCAGCGCTCGATAAAAACACCGACTGGTATTTTGAATTGTTATTGGGTAGCGCCAAAGCAGACATGGTGATGGTGGGTATCAACTGGCGTCTTGCACCACCTGAAGTGGCTTATGTCATTAACAATGCTGAAGCGGAATTATTATTTGTTGGTGAAGAATTTTTACCTTTAATTGAGCAGATTAAAGCCGACATTCCTTGTGTTAAGAAAGTTATTCTGATTTCAGATAAGTCAGGTGCATATCCTTGTTATACTGACTGGCGAGATGCAGCTAGTGATAAAGACCCGGCAATAGAAATTCCTTCATCAAGCGTGGCGGTGCAACTTTATACCAGTGGCACCACAGGTCACCCTAAAGGTGTGATGTTGTCTCACTGGAATTTGCTTTGTCAGTACAAGATGAATGAAGAAAGAGACGAGCCAGAAGAAGAGTGGAGTGTGTGGACAGATAAAGATGTGAGTCTCGTTGCCATGCCTAACTTCCACATCGGCGGGACTGGCTGGGCAATGATGGGTTTATATGCTGGCGCCAAGAACGTGGTGCTAAAAGAATTTGAACCGGGTGCCGTTCTAAAATGTTTTCGCGATTATGGCATTAGTAAAATCTTTATGGTGCCAGCGGCCATGCAGTTTGTATTGATGCATCCTGATTGCG
>JBECKS010000176.1:0-22753 GCA_040235395.1 Pseudomonadales bacterium
ATAAGTGAGTTTTTCAAAGAAAAAAGACTTAAAAGCTAGGACTGTTTTTAACTTGTTTGTTAGCAGAGGAACTGTTCTGGCTAAAGCTAACTTTGGTCATTCCCTGTTCTCTAGTCGTGAATACCAATGCAGCGTAGTAGAGCTTGATATGTTTAACGTACTCTAGAGACTGCATGGCACCAGGTGCGTAACCGTAGGTGCTTTTCTTGTACCAGCGTTTATGTTGGAGTTTGGGTATGTATTTCTTGATGACATACCAGTCATTAGGATTTTCACCTGCTTCCCTTGCAAAACGTCTGGCGTCTAAGAGGTGCCCCCATCCCATGTTATAGGCAGCCAGTGCTTGCCAGTTTCTTTCTTCTTCAGAAATATTTTCAGGGAAACGATCCAGTAATTTCCTGAAATACTCAGCACCACCAAAAATACTTTGAACGGGGTCAAGCCTGTCTTCTACGCCAAGTTCATTAGCAGTCAGTTTGGTTAGCATCATCATGCCTTTGACACCCGTTGGTGAAATGGCTTTGGAATTCCATTGAGACTCCTGATAACTGATGGCAGCCAGAAGACGCCAATCAAGACCAAACTGTTGAGCGGCAACCTTAAAGGTCTGCTCATATTGAGGGAGTCGATTCTTGACATGGGAAAGGAAGATCTTGGAGCCTGCATAATTGAGCTTGTTCAAGTGCTCAAAGTGCTTGGCGGTGAGTAAATCCAGTGTGCCGTCATCGTTACTCTGTTTGAGAAAATCTTCAGCTAGCAGGTAAAGACTATCATCATCGTTATTAGAGAATACCCAACTGACCTTGTCGCTACCGCCAATATCGAAAGCGGTTGAAAGGCTCGGGAATACATTCTTGAAGGTACTCCAGTCGGTTGAATCCACGATGGTATATTTGGCAACGTCTTCATCTACCAATCTCAGCATATCAAGTGCATCGAGATCATTTCTTTCCAGCCATACAAAACGGGGTAGACCAGAAATGGATTTCAGGAAGGTGCGACCAGGCTGGCTCGACAGGGTCATGATTTCGTTGTCATTGATGTCGACAAAGGAGTTTGGCTTGCCATTGGCTTTCTTGTAAATCAAACGCTGTGACACATCCTGATAGCCACTGCTGTAGATGAAATCTGAGGATTCTCTTGTTCTCGGTCTCAAGCCAGCGGCAGCAAAATCCACTTTCTCGTCATAAACGGCTTGATATACCGATTCAATATCGTCAAAGGCCTTAACCTGAATGGTTAAACCAAGCGAAGCAGCAAATAGTCTTGCCAATTCGTATTCAAAACCTGTGTGACCGAAGCGGTCTTCAAAGTAAGTGCCAGGTCCATTGATGGTTGCAATGGTAATGAAGCCAGATTCACGTGCTTTTTGGAGAGAGCTTAGTTGTGGCTGAATTTGAGGGAGACAACCAAGAGCAATGAGAACTGTAATGGCAAGTGTAAGGTGTCTTGAGCGCTTCAAACTAATACCTTTCTATGTATTCTTTAGACTAAAAGAAATGCATGTCAGTTATAGTCATCAAGTTGCCTTGCCTGGCAACCGCTTCATTGTCGGGTACTTGACAAACTCCCAACTAACGATGGCGTAGATTATACGTGAGAGAGGGCGTTATTGTCCATTTCGAAGGAGATTGTCACGCCTTTAGACAATGTGATTTCGACCTTATTGCAGGCATCGAAATGCGATGGAAGTGGGTGCTGACATGCAAAAATTTTTTTCTGTTTTCTCTTGGGATTTGTTTTTTTAATTCGCGCTTTTAGTTCCTCTTTCTGGGTGAGAGGAGAAGCTTGAGAGTTATTTTCCATTAAAAAATCAAGTATGATTAGCGCGCATTCGGTAATCTGCCGAAGCCCTCCTGAAAATACCGAATCTCAATAGAAAGCAAACTGCATAACTTAGGAAACCCTTAGAATGCTTGAAATATTAGGTCGTTCCTGTCTTTCTCCATTCCATGTTGAAAAGTTACTTCAACAGCTCAAGCAGCAAACAAATAAAATTCGCACCATACAAGGGCGTTTTCTGCATTTGGTTCATGCTGAAAGTGAACTCAGTGATGATGAACTGGCAAAGCTAGGCAGTCTTCTGACCTACGGTCCTGAAGAAAGTGAAACATCATCAGACGATGAAAATGCACTGAAAATATATATCTTGCCGCGTTTAGGCACTATTTCACCCTGGTCCAGCAAGGCAACCGATATTGTTCACAATTGTGGTTTGTTGAATGTTAAACGTGTTGAGCGTGGCCAAGTGATTTACCTTGGGTTGAGCGAATCGCTCTCTGAAGGAGAACTTGAATTTGTAAAAGCGAATTTACATGACCGGATGACGGAAACGGTTGTTCTTAACGATTTGAAGTCAGTTAATCCTTTTGAGGAATATTCTCCTAAACAGCTCACATTAATTGATGTAATGAAAGAAGGTAAACAGGCTTTGGTAGATGCTGATTCATCACTTGGACTAGCCTTAGCTGACGATGAAATTGATTACCTTTATGAGAGTTTTTGCGAATTAAAAAGAAATCCCAGTGATGTAGAGCTAATGATGTTTGCACAAGCAAACTCGGAACATTGCCGTCACAAGATATTCAATGCTGACTGGTTGATTGATAGCAAAGCTGAAGCGCTTAGTTTGTTCAAGATGATCAAGAACACGCACAGTAAATCACCAGAGGGTGTCTTGAGTGCGTATTCAGACAATGCGTCAGTGATACAGGGTGCAAAGGTTAAACGCTTTTTTCCTGAGGCTGATACAGCAAGTTATTCAGCTCACGAGGAGCCTGCTCACATACTCATGAAAGTAGAAACCCATAATCATCCTACAGCTATTTCACCTTTTCCGGGTGCGGCGACAGGTTCTGGTGGTGAAATCAGGGATGAGGGTGCAGTTGGGAGAGGTTCAAAGCCCAAGGTCGGCTTGTGTGGCTTTAGTGTTTCTAATTTACGGATAGAAGGTTTTGAGCAAGCTTGGGAACCGGCATTTGGAAAACCAGATCGCATTGTTTCAGCACTGGATATCATGATTGAAGGGCCGATCGGTGCAGCTGCATTCAATAATGAGTTTGGTCGTCCTAATATTTCAGGTTATTTCCGTACTTTTGAACAAACGGTAGAAGGTGATCCTGGTGGTTTAAGCAGGGCTTACCACAAGCCCATCATGATTGCTGGCGGTTTGGGTAATATCAAGGAAGAGCATATTGAACAGTTGCCCTTTGATGGTGTAGCCAAATTGGTCGTGATTGGTGGTCCGGCGATGCTGATTGGTTTGGGTGGTGGAGCTGCATCTTCCATGGCAAGTGGCAGCAGTTCTGCAGATCTCGATTTTGCGTCTGTACAACGCGGTAACCCTGAAATCCAACGTAGAGCTCAGGAAGTTATAGATCGTTGCTGGCAGTTAGGTGATAGCAATCCCATCATTTTTATTCATGACGTTGGTGCTGGAGGTCTTTCCAATGCCTTCCCTGAACTAGCAAAAGATATTGAACGTGGTGCTGTGTTTGAACTCAGGGAAGTGCCGAATGATGAGCCTGGCATGTCACCTTTGGAGATATGGTGTAATGAAGCGCAGGAACGTTACGTATTAGCGGTGAAAGAAAAGGATTTACCATTGTTCCAGTCACTTTGTGAGCGAGAGCGCTGTCCTTTTGCGGTAGTTGGTCACACCATTGATGAACGTCATTTGCAGGTGAACGACAAGGTATTCGAAAACTCGCCAGTAGATTTACCTATGTCGGTGTTGTTTGGGAAACCTCCAAAGATGACGCGATCTTTTTCTCGACAGCAAACAAAACGTGTTCCTTTAAACCTGGAAAACATAACGCTTGATGAAGCGATTAAGCGAGTTCTGACCTTGCCGACGGTAGCGAGTAAGAATTTTCTTATCACTATTGGTGATCGAAGTGTGACGGGGCAGGTGTGTCGTGATCAATTGGTAGGTCCTTGGCAGATGCCAGTTTCCGATGTTGCTGTAAGTTGCAGTGATTACGATGGTTACTTTGGTGAAGCTATGGCTATGGGGGAAAGAACACCTGCCGCTTTGATTGATGCTGCTGCTTCCGCGCGTATGGCTGTTGCTGAATCCATTACCAATATCGCTGCCGCGTCAATTGAGAAACTTTCTGATATCAAGTTGTCTGCAAACTGGATGGCCGCTGCTGGTTATCAGGTTCAAGGGCAATGCAGTGAGGATCAGGCGCTGTTTGATGCTGTGAGGGCTGTGGGCATGGAGCTTTGCCCTGAGTTGGATATCTGTATTCCAGTGGGTAAGGATTCCATGTCCATGAAAACCATTTGGAAAAATGAGCAAGGTGAAGATAAAAGTGTGGTCGCACCGATGTCATTGATCGTCTCTGCCTTTGCGCCAGTGCAAGACGTCAGGAAGACTGTTACACCAGAACTTAGAAAAGACTTAGAAACCGACGTGTTACTACTGGATTTAAGCCGAGGGAAAAATCGACTGGGTGCATCGGCATTAGCTCAGGTTTTTGGTCAATTGGGTTCTGAAACGCCTGACCTTGATGATGCAGAAGATTTAAAAGCAATGTTTGCAGTGATTCAGGGTTTGATTCGAGATGAGATTTTGCTTGCTTATCATGATCGTTCTGACGGTGGCTTACTTATAAGCTTGCTTGAAATGGCTTTTGCTGGTCGCTGTGGCTTAAATATCCAGTTGGAATCCTTGTTAGAAGATTTGACTTCCGTACAGGAATTATTAGCGCTGTTGTTTAATGAAGAACTGGGAGCGTGTTTACAGGTTTCAAAAGAACATACAGAAGAAGTATTGAGTCAATTCAGCGCAGCAGGTTTGGAAGAATGCATCTCCGTCATTGCTCAGGTATATGATTCGCAGCAAATCGATATCCATTGCGGAGAAGAAAAACTTTTTCAGTCATCACTGCTTACTCTTCTAGAAATCTGGTGGGAAGGCAGTTATCGCATTCAGTCATTGAGGGATAATCCGGAATGCGCGCGTCAGGAAAAACAATCAGTCCTTAATGAAAAAAACACAGGACTTTTTTCAAAGTTAAGTTTTGATGTTGCTGAAAATCCTGCCTTAAATTTCCTGAGTAAAAAATTGAATGAAAGACCGAGGGTAGCCATTCTCAGAGAGCAAGGTGTTAATGGTCATGTGGAAATGGCGGCTGCTTTTGACAGGGCGGGTTTCTGTTCAGTTGATGTCCATATGAGTGATTTGTTATCTGGTCGACAATCACTAGAAAATTTTACGGGTCTGGTTGCTTGCGGAGGTTTTTCTTATGGAGATGTCTTGGGTGCTGGCGAAGGCTGGGCCAAGACCATTCTTTTTAATGAAAAGTTGCGTGAACAATTCAAGACTTTCTTTGAGCGCAAGGACACTTTTGGTTTGGGTGTGTGTAATGGTTGCCAGATGATGTCGGCTCTTAAGTCATTAATACCCGGCGCACAGGATTGGCCTCGTTTTGTTCGCAATCAGTCAGAACAGTTTGAGGCGCGTGTTGCCATGCTGTCATTAAATGAATCACCTTCCATTTTCTTCAAGGGTATGGAGGGCAGCCAGATTGCTGTCGCGGTGGCTCATGGGGAAGGGCGTGCAGAAATGCCTGTTGGAAATTTGGAGAAATTAAAAGCTGCTGGATTGTTGTCAGGGCAGTTTGTGGATTATTCAGGCCATACTACAAATATGTACCCAGCAAATCCTAATGGTTCGCCAGAGGGAGCAACGGCCTTCTGTAATGAGGATGGGCGTTTTACTATTCTAATGCCTCATCCTGAGCGTGTATTCAGAACAGTTCAGCATTCATGGCATCCAGATGAGTGGGGAGAGGACTCACCCTGGATTCGCATGTTCCAGAATGCCAGAGCCTGGGTTGGATAAGTCGCAAGCAAGGATTTGTTATGAGTACTTTGAAACTTTGCTTCTATGTTCCTGAAAGTCATCTTGAAGAGGTAAAAGCGGCAGTGTTTCAAGCAGGGGCTGGCAAAATTGAAACCTATGACCAGTGCTGCTGGCAAGTAAAAGGTCAGGGGCAGTTTAGACCTTTGGAAGGCAGCAATGCTTTCCTCGGTGAAGTGAATCAGGTAGAAGTGGTGGATGAGTTTCGCGTCGAGATGCTTTTAGATGAGAATCTGAAAACTCAGGTCACTAAAGCATTAAAGGCAGCGCATCCCTATGAAGTACCAGCTTATGATTTTGTGAAGATAGAACTTTAAAAATTTAACATACAAAACGAACAATAAACCTTATTAATATGCCTGCAATAGACGAGAAAATTCCTTTAACAATCTGTGTGCTCACTGTTAGTGATACTCGAACCGAAGATAATGATACCTCGGGTGATATTCTTGTTTCTCGTTTACAGGAAGCAGGGCATGTTTTTTATGAAAGAAAGATCGTTAAGGATGATGTCTATCAGATTCGGTCTTGCTTATCCGAATGGATTGCAAATAGCGAGGTGAATGTTGTCTTGGTTACTGGTGGTACGGGTTTTTCTGGTCGAGATAGCACTCCCGAAGCTGTTGAAGTACTTTTTGATAAACGTGTAGAAGGTTTTGGGGAATTGTTCAGGCAGATTTCCTATGAGGAAATTGGAAGCTCAACCATACAGTCGCGTGCGCTCGCTGGTCTGGCAAACAAGACACTTATTTTCTGTATGCCTGGCTCAAATAATGCCTGTGAAACTGCATGGAATAAAATCATAAGGGAACAGCTCGACAGTACATTCAGACCATGTAATTTTGTCGGCCATCTATTAGGAAAATGAAAGCTTCATTAATTCCAGTTGATGAAGCCAGGGAAGCTATTCTTTCCAGAATTGAAGCGCCAAATAAGAGTGCTAAATATTCTCTCATTGATTCCTTGAACAAAGTGTTAGCTGAAGATGTTTATTCAAACACTGATATTCCGCCTGCTGATAATAGTGCTATGGATGGAATTGTTATTAATTTTTCCGATTTTCATAAACTTGATTCAAGAATATTTGAAATTTCAAGTGTTATTCAGGCTGGTGATGTGCCCGAAAATTTACCCGTATCCTGTGCATCAAGAATTTATACAGGGGCAGTGTTGCCAGAAAATGCTGACACGGTGATTCCTGTTGAAGATTGTCGTTTTTTCTTTGATGAATCGTCTGGTCAGGAATGTGTAGAGATTCTTGTTAAGCCTGTTGAGGGTAATCACGTCAGGCCAAGAGGGCAGGATATAAAATCGGGACAAAAAGTTTTTTCAAGGGGAAATCGGCTTAAGCCACAGGATATAGGCTTACTTGCATCTCTGGGTTTAGGTGAGGTTTTATGTCAAAAACCCTTAAAAGTTGGTCTTGTAAGTACTGGTAATGAATTGCTAAGGCCGGGAGAAGAAAACAAGGCGGGCAAGATTTTTAATTCAAACCAATTCATGCTTTCAGCGCTATTACACGAACTTGGTTTTGAAGTGCTTATGTTTGACGTGCTTGCTGATGATCTCAAACAAACGCAATCGGTATTGTTGGATATTGCTAAACAATGTGACTGCATTATCAGTACGGGGGGAGTATCGGTTGGGGGTGCGGATTTCGTAAAACAGGCTTTGGAAACAGTTGGCGAATTAGCTATTTGGCGCTTGGCAATAAAGCCTGGAAAACCCTTTGTTTTTGGGAGGATTGAAGGAAAACCTTTTTTCGGTCTGCCGGGAAATCCAGTGGCAGTTTTCGTGACATTTTCTTTTCTGGTTAAGCCAGCTTTATTCAAGATGCTAGGAGTTGCTGAGTCTAAACAGATGGAATTCCTTTTACCCGCAGACTTTTCCGTAAAGGCCAACAAGACGAGGCAGGAATATTTGCGAGTTTCCCTTGAAGGAAGCGGAGAGAACCAGAAACTGAGACTGTTTGAAAACCAGAGTTCAGGCGTCTTAAGCTCATTAAGCTACAGTGATGGATTAGCCATTGTTCCAATTGGTGTTGAAGTAAAAAATGGCGATAAGTTGCGTTTTATTCCCTATCCCGTCCTGAATAATTAACCTTATCTTTACCTATTCTCGAGCACGTTGATTTACCTTCATTAATGTTCATGGTTTAATTTATCCCCTTCTGTCGTGAGTCAGGGAAAATCACTCACTTTCTGTTAAAAAACCTTATGGGAATGGCAATGAAACTACGTCTTAAAGCTATTTTATCTATTCTTACTGTATCTCTCTTTATGCAGAATGTATTAGCCGAAGATTCTTCTGGTTCTGTAGATGAGGGTGTTCAAGTGAATCCAATGAAAACACTTGAGAAACTGGTAGGTGACGGACAATACGGAAAAGCCTATGAGCAGGCGCAGGATATGCTCTTTGATTACGAAGGTGATCCTGAATTTGATTTGCTTTATGGAACTGCCGCTAATGAAACAGGGCATAGTGATGAAGCGGTGTTTGTTTTTGAGCGTTTGGTAGAAGCCGACCCCGGAAATGTGAACGTTCAGATTGGTTTGGCAAAAGCCTATTACAAGGTGGGTAACAGGGAGCAGGCAAAACCGATTTTTGAGCGCGTGTTGGTTGAAAATGGGGAATTATCTGAGCAGGAAAAAATCCAGATTGCTTCATACCTGAAAGCCATGTCTTCAGATTCGGCGTTTGATAAAGATATGAAAGGCGTGTTCAAAGGCTTGGTGGGTGTGTCTATGGGTTATGATGACAACATCAATACAGCGAGTAGTGCTGATTCCATTGAGTTCTATAATCAGGTATTGGGTTGGTGGGCATTTATCCCTGGTATAGATGAAGAAGCTTCAGGATATGTTTCACCTAAATTAAGCCTTTCTTTTTTAAAACCTCTTTCAGAAAAAACAGCGATAGAAATTAAAGGCAATGCTTCAGCAAGAAAAGTGAAAAGTAGTCTCGAGGCTTATGACAGCTCAACTACGTTTATTGAGATTGGGAATCCCTGGCGCCTTGAAAAGGGTACAGCAAGGTACGCCGTGAGACAGACGGCACTAAGTCTTGATGGTCAGACCCTATTTAAGCTTTCACAGTTTGATGTGGCTTGGAAGCAGAACATTGATTGGCATTGTGCAGACAAGTTGACCTTGGCCTTTAGTGCAGGTGCGATGCGTTATGATGATGAAGCACAAAGTTACAAGGATATTAATCTTTATGCCTTAAAAATGGCATTAAGCAAGCAGGCAGAGCAATTTGTACATAATATGGCTTTTACATTGGGCGCAGATCGTACAGAAGGCATGGTCACCTATTACGATAACCTGGTTACTTTCCTGAATATCACAGAAGAAGCTGACGAGTATTCAAGGGATTACGTGGGCTTGGCTTACGGTATTGTTTATATCAGTAATGCAAAAACCAGCTACTTTGGTAATTTGAGTGTTGAAAGTTCTTCTTATAAGGATGTTGATCATCTACATCAAGCCAATGGAAAGTGGGAGAAGCGTGATGGTCAGCAAGTAGAGTTGACCGTCGGTTCTCGCTATAACTGGAATAAGGAATTGAAACTCCATGCCCTTGCTTCGGCAAAAGATGCTGCTAGTGATGTGGACTTTTATGACTATGCCAAGAATACTGTGGAATTAGGTGCTGTTTATCAATTTTAATTATTTTTATTATGTTCAGCTTGTGATGCTGAATATGGATCATGAGGTGATTTTGTTATGAATAAATTGAAACAGACGCTCGTATTATTAACGAGCTTGATTTCCCTTTTAACGCTTTCTTCTATTGCTGTAGCAAGCACTGAAGCCTCTAAGGACAATGCTGCAGGTTTTGTGATTGCCGTTAGCGGAAAATTAACAGCGGTAGATGAAAAGGGCAAAACCAGAACATTAACCCGACGCTCTCAATTTTTTGCCAGTGAAACGCTTAAGACTGCTGCAAATTCAACGGCTCAAATCCGTTTCAAGGATAATGCCCTGATGACCTTGAAGCCTGGTACTCAATTGAAAATAGGTGAATACCATTTTGGTGGTAGTAAGGACCCTGAAAATAAATCCTTTATGGAGCTACTATCGGGTGGTTTTCGTACGCTATCTGGTTCCATTGGTAAATTGAATCAAGCGGCCTACCGTATTGATACGCCAGCAGCCAGTATCGGTATTCGAGGTACGGATTATGAAATCGTGATTGCTGTTGGTGGAAAAGTATTCGCAGCCGTTCATGGTGGTGGTATTGCATTGGTGAATGATATTGGTGAGTTGGATATTGGCGAAGGTTCTGAATTTCTTTATGCCGAAATTAGTCCCGGCCAAGCGCCCGTTGGACTGGAATCCTTGCCTGAATTATTTGTGAAAATGGGTGGAGGAGAAGGTAAGGCTTTAACCAAGGAAGAGAAAGAGGCCCTTGCTGCCAAGTTGGAAGATCTTTCTGAAAGCTTTGACTCGACTATCCCGGATACTGATGGAGCATTTGACTTCGACAAGTTCATTGACTCGGTAATACAGTCGGGGGTTTTTGATGACATTATCAATGAAGACCCTTATGGCTATGGTTACGGCGGCTAAGGACTTCTTTTAACGACGACAAAAAAGCCCGCTTTAGCGGGCTTTTTTGTGGATAAGGGTAAGATAATGCATGAGAAGCTGGAATTGGGAGCTGGTTATCAACTTGAAATGTGAAAATCTGGTAAAAGTCAGGAATAGATGTAGGTATTGATACAGCTTAGTTAAGGATGGAGATGCTAATGATTAAGTTTAAGCAGATGTTGATTGGAGTAACAGTGCTGGTGTTATTTTCAGGTTTGGGTTTTGCCGAAGAAAGCCTGGATGGCCGAGGACAGATTTATTCGCCAGAGGTCGAATTGCCAAAGGGTCGTGAAGCCGGTTTTGTCATTACAACTAATGGTAAATTGACTGCATTGAGTGAGAGTGGAAAAGTTAGAACGCTAACGCGTCGTTCTCAGTTCTATGCCAATGAAACCTTGCGCACGGGTGATAAAAGCACTGCACAGTTGCGTTTCAAAGATCATGCGTTGATGACGCTTAAACCCAACACTCAGTTAAGGATTAGTGATTATCATTTTGGAGGTGCTAAAGACCCCGAGAATAAATCCTTTATGGAATTGTTGTCAGGTGGTTTTCGCACACTTTCTGGTTCCATTGGTAAGTTGAATCAGTCGGCTTACCGTATTGATACACCCGCAGCAAGTATTGGTATTCGGGGCACGGATTATGAAATCGTGATTGCGGTAGGCGGAAAAGTATTTGCCGTTGTCCATGGTGGAGCTATTGCTTTGGTGAACGATATTGGTGAACTGGATATTGGTGAAGGTTCAGAGTTTGCCTATGCAGAGATTAGCCCAGGACAAGCGCCAATTGGTTTGGATGTGTTGCCCGACTTGTTTGTGAAAGTGGGCTCTGGCAATGACAGACCTTTAACTCAGGAAGAGAAAGCAGCGTTGGTAGACAGGATGGAAGAGGTTTCACATGATGCAGATTTGTTATCTGTTGAAACGGATGCTAAAGGTGGTAGTGCTATCGATTTCTCGACATTTGTTGATTCAACTGTACAGTCGGGTGCTTTTGATGATGCGGTGATTGAAGACCCTTGTTTGGCTGACCCTCAGTGTGGGTATTGAACAGGCTTTAATGTTCTAAAGAAAAAACCCGCAGTTTGCGGGTTTTTTTATGCGCGTATTTTTTTGAGCTTACTTGTTAATGTGTTTATAAACTGCGTTCCAGTCTTTGGGTAATTCCTGGCTGCGATATTCTTCAATGCGTTCAAGATAGATTTTGTAAATTGTCTGCTCAGATTGTGTATTCAATTTTTTAAATATTTCCAAAGCTTCCTGCCATTGTTGATTGCGATAGTAATCAAGAGCTTTATGATATTCATCAAGTTCGTTTAACTGTTCCTGGCTTAATGCATCACGCTTTCCAATGGGTTCATACACATTAACGGATGCTTCTTTTCCTTTTACTTGTATACGATCGATTTCCCTGAATGCATATTGATCAAGTCCTTTAATGGTTTCTTCACCAACCAAGCAGCTTACGCCATAAAACTTGGTTAGGCTTTCCAGTCGAGAGGAGAGATTCACGGCATCACCAAGCACAGTATAGGCTCGACGATATTGAGATCCCATGTCGCCAACATTCATAAGTCCACTATTCAAACCGATACCGATATTGATTTCAGGTAAACCTTTTGATTTGAATTCCTGTTTTAATTCCCTGGTTTTTTCCAGCATGGCAAGTGATGCTTCAAGCGCATGTAAGCGATGGTCTGGATCTTCCAAAGGCGCTCCCCAGAAGGCCATCACCATGTCACCTACATATTTATCAATCGTACCTTCAGTTTCGAAAATAATTTTTGTAATCGGTGTGAAATATTCATTGAGCATCAATTTCAGTTCTTCGGCACTCAAGCCTTCAGAAATACTGGTAAAACTTCTAATGTCGGAAAAAAGCACCGTCATTTCTCTGGTATCACTTGAAAATGCATCTTCTTCGTTTTCAGAGCTCACCATGCGGTCAATGTGAGCGGGAGGAACATATTGACCGAACATGTCTTTAAGATTTCTTCTGCGTAAGGATTCCTGAAAGAAACCAACAGCAATATTAATAACTGTAATGCCTGAAATAAGAATAACCAGTGGTGCTTGTGATAAGTCAAAGTGACTGAAAGACCAAAGTGAATAGTTAAATGCCATGTAAATAGCGAGTGTGGCAACCCCCGTAGATACCATGCTGATAGAACCCATTTGTGGCAGAAAACCAGCAAGCGCAAAACCAACAATGAAAATGAGAACAGTGATTAGCGCACCTTCCCAGTCAGGTTGATAGGGTATGCCACCTTCAAGTAAGCCCTTCAGAATGTTGGCATGTACTTCAACCCCAGGATAAGAAGTTTCCAGAGGTGTTGTTCGTAAATCTTTAAGGCCAATTGCTGAGGTACCGACGAAAATGATGGCACCAGTAAGTTCACCTTCTTCAATGTTGTCATTAAGTACATCGGTAGCAGAAATATAGGGAAAACTTTTCTGTTTGCCTAAATAGGGAACGAGAACTTTTCCAGTTGCATCCGTGATGGCAGGATTTTCACTGATGCCAATAGAGGTAATGGAAGTGAGTCCAGTAACATCAGAGGTATTTATCTGAGGTGCCTCGAGGAGATTGTAGGCCATGCCAGCAGCGAGACTCAGTGAGGGGTAAAGTTTTCCTTTATAGGAAAGAACCAGAGGAGAGCGACGAATTACACCGTCAGCATCAGGGATAGTTGTAACCGAACCAGCACCTCGGGCTGAATCCTGCAAGACTTTTAAGTTTGAAATAATGCCTGGCATTGACTGGATGTAATAATTATTCATCACGTCTTCCCCAGCATCAAATACATTAGGTGGTAAAGCGCCGACCTGCGTTCCTTCAAAATCAAAGAAGTAACCAAGAATTACATCGGTTTTACTGAAAGAGCGAGCAAATACTTTGTCGGCATCAGCAATGTCTTCAATTTTTCTTAGTTGTTCCTGAATATCATAGATAGGATAGTTCTGAAGAATTTCCCTTGCAGGATTTCGTTCAGCTTCAGAAAACACAATATCGAAAGCAACTACAACGGCGCCATCTTCTGCCAGTTTCTCCACAAGTTTTCCAATTTTCACGCGTGACCATGGCCAGCGGCCTTCTGCCTGAAGGGATTTCTCATCAATATCCAGAATTACAATTTTATTCGGACTAATTTCTTCATTTTTTTTCAAGGTCAGGCGATAACGTAAATCGTAAAAGAAGTATTCGATACGATTTAAACTTGTATCGCTGATTGGATTAATTCGTTGATAATCCCAGAAGAAAATCGAGAAGGTAAAGACAAACCCGAAAATTGAAGTTAACGAAAGAGTAAAATAGTTTTTTATTATTTTTTTCATTGCAGCTATTTTTTATCGCTAAATAATTATAAGAATGAAGTGATATCTTCAATATCCAGTTGTTCTGGATTCAAATGAGCCATGGCATAGCGTTTCCATACTCCCTGTTTTAAAAACATATTAAAAAGTTCGGGGTCAATATGTTCATCTTTACGCATATTGTTCATGATGGAAAAAGTCTGACTCAGTTTCATGGGGTCTTTGTAAGGCCTGTCTCTTGAAGTGAGTGCTTCGAAAATATCGGCAATGGCCATCATGCGAGCAGGAATCGACATTTCATCTCGCTTCAGCCCTTTTGGAAAACCTGTGCCATTCATTTTTTCATGATGGCCGCCAGCGATTTCAGGAACGCGTTTCAAATCCTTGGGGAAGTGAAGTGAAGTCAACATGTCGATGGTGACTTGCATATGATTGTTAATAATATCCCGCTCTTCCTTGGTGATGGTTCCTCTGGGTATGCAGAGATTGTAAATCTCATCTTCATCAAGCATAGCCTGCTCAACACCATCATGATCGAGCCAGCCATGTTTGGCGATATCCCGAACACGTTGTTGGTATTCATCGCTCATGAACTCGCCGCCTTTATTACAGCTTTGGATAAACTGGCGGTCATCTTCGATTTTTTGTAAGGCTTGATCCATTTCGCTTTTTAATTCATCAGCCTTATCTGGGTTTTCAAATATTCTATGCACGTAGTTGAGTTCAGTCTGTTGCCTCAGAATCATGAAACGATTATTTACTTCGTGTATGCAGTCGCGCATGCGATGTAATTTCGTGGACTTTTCGAGCACGGAATCGGGGGTGGTCAGCTTTCCACAATCATGTAGCCACGAGGCAACCTGTATTTCGTAGCGCTCTTCGTCAGTAATTTCATGCTCAGGAAAATATTCTTTATCACAATTCAGGGCATCTACCATTAAATCCATGATGACCGGAATCTGCTGGCAATGTGCAGATGTGTGTGGCGACTTCGCATCAATTGCACTTGCAATACATTGAACGAAAGAGTCGAGTAACAGACGATGATCTTCCAGAAGAATCTGTAGGTTCACTACGATGGCTGCATACTGGGTAAGTGCCTTGATAACAGGTTCAAGGTCTGGAGAAAAAGGAACGGTTGTTTCACTTCCTGGTTCCTTTGCGTTGATTAATTGAATGACACCGATGACATCGTTATCGTGATTGAGCAAAGGAATAACAAACAGAGACTCGGTTCGGTAGTTGGCAAGCTTGTCAAAGTTTCTTGCGCCTGTTGAATCAAAACCTGTGCTTTCATAAATATCTGGAATGTTGAGTGTTTCTTTTGTGTCAGCAACATAGCAGGCGATATTCTGATGATTCGGTTTACCGTCTTCATCAAATAGCATTAAAGGTCCGAAACGGTTTTCCTTCGATTTTCTAGTGATATAGCTGTTCAGGCTTTTATTGATAAGGCATTCAAAAACGAGACGTGTTTCCGGATATTCACCTTTAAGCATGTAAAGGGTGCCGCCATCTGCATGGCAGATTTTCATTGCTTCACGAAGCACGTTCTCAAGAAGCTTATCGACATCTTTCTCAGCAAGTAGATTAATGAGTACTTCATTTTTTTCATGAGAAAGCATGGCGTTATCGAGTGCAAGCGCAGAGAAGTTAGCCAGCACTGAAAGGATGGATTCATAATCCTTGGAAAAACTAATGACATTTCCGTAGGGGTCGCAGGCATTGATGAGCTGAAGAATGCCAACGATTTCGGAGCTATGGTTCAGTAAAGGAACCACGAGAAAAGATTTTGAATGATAGTTATTACGTTCATCGAAGACTCTGGTGCCAGAGAAGTCAAAGTCCTTGCTGGCGTAAGCATCTTCAATATTCAGGAGTTCATGAGTAATAGCCGCGTGACTGGCAATATTCTTGTGATTTTTTTCACCCGTTTGTTTTGATATGAGTTCAATGGATGGAAAGTTAATGGACTTGTCACTCAGACCACCCATGTAGATGTTAAGCGAGCGATTGACGACAATCGAGAAATCAAGCAATTGGGGGTCATCTGGATTAATAAGATAAAGCGTACCGCCATCTGCATGTGTTAAGTCCATAGCCTTGCTGATAACAATTTCACAGAGCTTGGTGGTATCTCTCTCAATGAAAAAGGATTGCAGCACTTCCAGTAATAACTCGTTAGCCTGTTCTGTTTTCACGGCACTATCCATCTATGAAAAGTTAAGGAAATATAAATAAAGCGTTGAAGTAGTTTAGCGCAAAGTTCCAACAAAATAACGCCAGCCAGACATTAATTAATGCTTTCTTTAATCAGTGAAAGAATACGCAATTTGGCATCCTCTTTATTGAAATGATCCATGCGTGATTTCATTTCTTCTGCATGAGCAAAACTTTCGTGAATCATGCGTATCAGCTGTGATGCATCTTCACTCAGGTGTTTTTCCTCAACGCTAAGGGAAAAGCCTTGTTTAACGAAAGATGCTGCATTGAGAATCTGGTCGCCACGGCTTGCACCAATAGGTAGCGGGATCAGCAAGTTAGGTTTTGAAAGCGAGAGCAGTTCAAAAATACTGGTTGCACCAGCTCTTGAAATCACCAGATCAGCCATGGCAAAGACATCGGCCAGTTCTTCATTCAGGTATTCAAACTGACGGTAAGCTTCCAGAGCTTCCAGGTTTTTATCCACTTCCCCAGCGCCGCATAGATGGCAGATGTCATAGTCTTTAATCAAGGTAGAAAGCTGTTTTCTAAGTAAAGCGTTTAATGCTTTTGAACCCTGACTACCGCCAATTAATACGATGATGGGTTTATTGCCGTCAAACTGACAAAGTGCTTTTCCTTTTTCTGCATTGCCATTCTTAAGTAAATCTCGAATAGGAAGGCCGGTGAGAATTCGTTTGTTAGCGGGAAGATATTTCTCAGTTTCCGGGAAACTGAAGCAGACTTTTTTGCAGAAGGGCAGGGATAACTTATTGGCAAGGCCTGGACTGATATCTGATTCATGAATAATCACGGGAATACGTAACAGCCAGGCAGCCCATACCACTGGGCAGGATACAAAGCCGCCTTTACTGAATACCAGTTTGGGTTTGAGTTTAAGCAGATGAAGGAATGCCTGACACAAACCCAGGGCAATCCTGAACAGGTCGGTGAAGTTTTTCATGTCGAAGTAGCGTCTTAGTTTGCCTGCTGCAATGGTCTGGAAAGCGATGTTTTCCTTCTCAACCAGTGTCTGCTCAATACTGTGTGCCTGACCGATGTAGGCGACGCTATAGCCATCGGCAATCAAGTAGGGAATAAGTGCTAGGTTGGGTGTGACATGGCCTGCTGTGCCACCGCCTGTAAATACGATATCGACCAAGAGCTGCTACCTGGAAAACTGTTTCATGACAATATGTTAGATGGAAATTGGTAGATGCCTGAGTTTATGCCATCCTGCTGTAGCTGTCTGCAAGATAGAAGCAGACAGCTATTTATCCTGCGTTCATATATGACTGTTAACTTATCCTATGTTTGTAGTAGGCAGTGGCTGTAAGGCACAGGCATACTGCCTCCTCTTGGACGACATTATCAGAATAAAATACAGGAAGCGGCTAGAACCCTTCAGAAAGTGACTTGTCCAAGCCCTCAAGATGATTATTAAAAAAATAAGGTTGTATATATGAATAAGATGATCCGTATTGCCACCCTTGGCGCAGGCTTACTTGCCAGCGTTTTGGTATTAAACACACTCTCTGCAGCAGAAGCAGAAAACATGGCGAAGCAGGAAGAAAAAGCCATGGTGACCATGAAGGACGAGCGTTTCAAGATTGGTTCGGATTGGGAACTGGAGTCTGATGACGGCAAGATCCAGACTTACACAAAATATATGGAAGGTAAGTCACTGAAAGCTTTCAAGGTGGTGACCGATGTAGATGCGCCACTGCCTCAGGTATTGATGTTCCTGAACGATAGCACACAGTTTCATCGCTGGATTTTTATGTTGGAGTCAGCAGAAATCGTCCAGCAAACCGATCCTCAAGGCATCTCCTACAATCACATGATCACCAAGGTGCCCTGGCCAATCAGGAATCGTGATGTCGTGGTGAGAGCCTTTATCACCTATAACCCTGATATAGGCGAGGTTTACATTAAGTCTGTTGCTGCCCCTGATTTCATTCCTGAAGATGAGGATCTGGTTCGAATTCGTGAATCTCAGGCAGAGTGGCGTATTACCAAGCATAGTAATGGCAAGCTCCGTCTTGAACTTACCAGTTTTGCAGAACCAGGTGGCGCTATTCCTAAGTGGTTGAGCAATATGGTGGTATTGCAATTGCCCAAGCATATGTTTGAGAGACTGCCTGAAATCCTTGAAAGTGATGAAGTGAAGAATATGGAATTCGACTCCATCCAGATTTTCGGTAAGGAAGTGGATTTAAGTTAATCCAGCACAGCTTTTAAACGTAAGAACCCAAAAGGCCTCTATAAGAGGCCTTTTTTTTATTTGCTAAGCTGGCTCTCTTGACTATTACTTAACAATCGTTAAAATATGATGGATTCATTGCATTGGAGAATACCTTGAAAAGTTCTCATTTAGTAACAGGTCTGTTATTTGCGTTGCTGTTTGCGCCTTCATTGCTACTTTCTGCTGAAAATCAGGGCGGAAAAATGTCTGTGCCCTTATTTCTGGAAAACCTGATGAAGCAGCATCCGGAATTCATCAAGCAATCCCTCAACAAACAGATTTCAGAAGCGGAGGTTAAATCCGCTGGTGCGGGAAATGCCTGGCAACTTGAGTTGAACGCGCAACAGGCACATCAGGAAGAGTTACTTGCAAGCTTTAGTCCTGAATCGGTAGACCAGAGTTTGTTGTCAGCTTCTTTGGGTAAGCAGGTATGGAAGACGGGTGCCTATCTTTCCGTTGAGTTGGAAAAAACCCTTTCTGAAAATGAATATCCAGCAGGTTATATGTTCACCGCGCCATCAGAAAGTGATGAGCAGCAGTTAAGTGTTACTTTCTCTCAACCATTGATGAAAAACTTCATGGGTAGTCAAAGTAATCTGGCTTATGACTTGAGTATTCAATCAAGCAATATCACCTTGCTTCAAAGTCGTGAGGCTCAGGAGCAGTTTCTGTTTACCATGATGGATGCCTATCTTGACTGGTTGGCGTCTTCAGAAGAGGTAGCGATTAATGCTCAGCGTTTTGAGTTGTCGAGAATTCAGGCCTCGGAAATCAAAAAGCGTTATGACAAGAACTATGTTGAAAAACTGGATTGGCTTCGAGCACAGGATTCAAGGCGGCTATCCGAGCAACAGTACTTACTGAGCCAGGCACGTTTTGCTGCTAAAACCCAATCCCTTGCGCATTTAAGCAACATGCCTGAATTGTTATCCATGAAACCTGATTTTTCGCTTTATGAATTTCCTGACTTACCAAATCTGGAAAACCTCATCGAAAACAGTAAACAATCTTCTCGAAATATGCAGTTGTTAGATGTGCAACAACAACAACTTAAACGTCAGATTAAAAGTCTTAAGGATGAAACCCGACCAGAACTCAACCTCAATATGCGAGCAGCTTACAAGAGTGAAGATCAGGATGGTCTTCCACCCGGTAGCACCACCAGTGATGATGGGCAGGATTATTCTGTCGGTCTGAATTTTAAAAAACCTTTGGGTAGGAGTGCTGCAAAAAATGATTACAGGAAGACAGAATTGCAACTGGAGCAGCTGGCCCTTGATAAGCAATATGCCCAGATGGAACTTGAGGCAAATATTCGGAATCTGTATATCCAGTTGCAACAAATGAAAAAAATCCTGGCATTGAATGAAGATTTGGTAAAAGCAGCAGAACTCACCACAAGAGAGGAAGAGAGGGTTTACCAACAGGGAAGAAGTGATTTAACAAAGGTAATTACCAGTCGTGATCAGGCATGGAATGTAAAACTTCAATTTGCCAGCAATGCTGTTAACTATCACAAACTGTATCTGCAATTAAATGCACTGACAGATACATTACTCAAAGAGAGTCAGGAATAGTCCATGAAGCCTTTTATTCGTTTTTTTGTTGAGCGTCATGTGCTTGCTTTTGTCATTACCTTAACCATCTTCCTCTTTGGCGGTTCTGCCTTGATGCGAATTAATCGTGATGTGCTGCCCAATGTAAACTTGGAAGAACTCGAAATCATTACTACCTACCCCGGTGGCTCAGCAGAAGATGTTGAGTTAAATGTTACTAACAAAGTTGAAGATGAGCTTAAGGAAGTGGATGGTATAGATTCCGTGACCTCTGTTTCACTGGAGAATCAGTCCAGCGTTCATGTGAAGATTGATCGCGGTGTCAGGGATACGGAAAAAGTCAAAAGAGATATACGCAATGCCATTAACCAGATTGTCGATTTTCCAAGTGCAGTAGAAGATGCGCCGCGCATTATTGAAATCAGTACCGACCTTTTTCCAGTCATAGAAATTTCCGTTGCCAGCGATACGCTTTCTTATAAAGAGCTGCGTGAAATTGCTAAGGATCTCAAGGAAAAAATTCTGGATTTGTCAGAAGTATCCAGCGTGCGTGAGCATGGTCTTGATGAGCGTGAAATTCAAATCAAGGTGAATACCAGTAAAGCAGAAGCATTGCACGTTTCACCAGAAGATGTTTTTAACGCAATCCGTTCCAGAAATATTCGAGCGAGTGCGGGCACCATGGAATCTTATGACAAGGAAAGAAATGTTGTCACTATTGCGGAATTTGATGACCCAATGGATGTGCGTAACGTCATTGTGCGTTCAAGCTTTAATGGTCCGGCTGTTTATGTCAGGGATGTTGCTGAAGTCTATGATGATTTCAAAATTGAATCAGAACGTGCCAGAGTCAATGGCTACAGTGCCATTTCCTTTGAGGTTTTGAAAAAGGCTTCTGCAGATATCATAAGAACTGCGGATGATGTTACCGAACTTGCTCGCCTTGAAAATGAACGTTATCAGGGAAAGGTCAGTATTGTTACCTCAGGTGATCGTTCAAAGGTTGTTCGTAATCGACTATCGGTAGTGCTTAATAATGGTCTTATTGGTCTTGCTTTTGTGCTTGGCATGCTGGTGATTCTGTTGAACTTTCGCGTTGCTTTCTGGACAGCTCTCGGTTTTCCCATTGCATTAATGGGTGCGATTTTTTTCCTGCCAATGTTTGATATGACTTTGAGCGCGATTGCATTAGCAGGGCTCATCATCGTTATTGGTATTGTGGTGGATGATGCCATTGTGGTTTCAGAGAATGTTACTCGTCATAGTGAAATGGGTAAGTCTGCAATTGACGCAGCAGTGGATGGAACCGAAGAAGTTTTTAAACCTGTTCTCACAACAGTGCTAACAACCATTTTTGCTTTTTCACCGATGTTTTTCATTGATGGCGTATTAGGTGATTTTGTTTTTGTTATACCCTTGGTGGTTTGTATCGCGCTTTCCGTGTCCTTTGTAGAAAGTATTCTTGCGCTACCTTCGCATCTGATTTCGGGTATAACAGGTAGATCTGAAAGACTTACGCCCGCGGTCAAGGAAGAGGGCCATTGGTTTAAAGATTATCTTGTCTTACCTTTTTCACGAATGGTTGCCGTGTCCTTGCGATATCGTTATCCGGTGATCATGCTTTTTGTCTTGCTTTTATTCGGCAGTCTCTATTATGCAAAAAATCATATTGATTTTATTTTATTTCCAACAGATTCATCCGATGAGCTTCAGATAATGGTGGAACTGCCTACGGGTTCATCATTGGATGCAACAGTCGATAAGGTTAAGGAAGTGGAGCAGCAGTTGATGACTTTATCAGATGCAGAACTCGATTCTTTTGTTGTGCGTGTGGGTCGAGTGGGAACCAATAATCCGCAACGAAGTAACAGCCATGCAGTGTTTGTTGTGTATCTCACGCCTTACAACACGCGTGATCGTGGTGCGAGAGAGATTGTAAAAGAACTGAAAGAAAAAACGGCGAACATCGATGCACATGTTGCCTTCCAGATTGCCGCAGGTGGTCCTCCTGTTGGGAAACCCATTTCACTAAGAGTAACGGGCGAGAATGATAAAGTCAGGAATGAGTTGGTAGACGATATTATTGCCAAGCTTGAAAAGATGGATGCTGTTAGCGGAATAGATGCTGATAATAAAAAAGGTAAACAACAGATTGAGGTAAGTCTGGATTACAACAAGTTGTCAGAACTTGGACTCAATGTTCGTACGGTCGCACAAAGTCTTCGAATAGCTTTCGATGGTGAAGTGGCCACCAGTGTTCGTTATGGCGATGATCAAGTTGATTTTCGTGTGCAGCTTGATGATGAATCAAAAGCAACGATTACTTCTTTAGGTGACCTGAATGTACCCAATATGCAGGGGAGATTAATCAAGCTTAAGGAATTTTCCACATTCAAGAATACAGACTCCCTGTCAGTGTTTTCACATTTCAAAAACAAACGTAGCACCATGATTACTGCCGATGTCGACATCGATAAGATGACCCCTGTTGAAGCGACAGAGGCAATTCTTGCTCAAGTTGAAATTGAAAAGTGGCCGGGCATGATTGTGTTTAGCGATGGTGAAGCAGATGAGTCACAGAAATCTGTTGGAAGCCTTGGTTCTGCATTCCTGATTGCCATGGTGAGTATACTTTTGGTTCTTGTGTTGCTTTTCGGTTCACTGGTTAAGCCGCTGATTGTATTAAGCGTTATTCCTTTTGGTTTGATTGGTGTTATTTGGGCTTTTGTGGCTCATGGTATGCCAATCAGTTTTATTGCTTCTATTGGTGTGATTGGTTTAACCGGCGTGCTAGTCAACGATTCGCTTATTTTGGTGAGTTATGTTGATCAGGTAACACGTGAGAATCCCGGCATGCGTTATTTTGATGCCTTGATGCAGGGCGTTGAAACACGTTTCAGACCCATTCTTATTACATCGCTAACAACCGTGTCAGGTCTGATTCCCATGGCCTATGGTTTTGGTGGTTCTGA
>JBECKS010000190.1:0-11235 GCA_040235395.1 Pseudomonadales bacterium
AAAAAAGCCCGCTTAAAGCGGGCTTTTTTCATGGTACCTGATACACCAAATGTTCTTAGACTGATTCCTCCAATTACTTAGGCAATTTATACACAGCATTAACACCAAAACTGCTGACACCTTGTTCTATTGTTGTGAATTCCAACTCAAAAGAAAGGCGCTCATTTACCTTAACTCCGCCTCCTAAACCAATTGAGATTAAACCTGCGGAATCTTCCCCTCCTTGCTTAGACAGTTCAACCGTTCGAGCAAGCAAACCGCCCTTGCCTTTGAAAAACCATTCCCCTTCGCTGCGATAGGCAACATATAAGCCCAAGGTGCTTAAGTACAACTCCTCATCAGGAATTGCCGCCGCATAAGTCACGTCATGTGTAGACCTACCCGCCAGCAACTCAACTGAAATAGATTTCCCAAAGTCATAGCCAATCATCAATTCCGTTTTTCCAGCATCATCGATCTCAACATCAAAGTTCTTTAAATCATCAATCTCATCTTCGTTTACGGTCACTTTTGCAGCTCGCAAACCTAAATAAAAGCCTTCTTCAGCATAGGCAGAGAAAGTAAGTGTAAGTAACACGATCACAGAACAAATTTGTGTTGTTATTTTCATAGTTTAATTCCTCGTAATGATTTCTTTTTGCTTTTATTCAATCAGATTAAGCTGCTATAGGGCACTCAATCAAAACTAAACTACCACTTGTAACTCAAGCTTCCTTCACCATAGCAATATTCGTAGTCATCTACTCCACCATCTGAAGTGCAACCGTAACTCAAGCGAGTATCTATTTGCTCATCCAGAGGTCCAGATAACTCAAGCTTATATTTTACTGCTGATTCCCTTTCGTCATCAATATATTGAACACCCGGACCACCTTCAAAACGAAATAGCCAGTATTGTTTATCACCTAAGCCCATAGATAAACGAAGTAATGCGAAATACTGCTCGTGTTTATCAGGCGAAAAATAATTAGGGGAATTAAAGTCGTAAGTGCGGTTTTTACCTTCAAGTTTAAAGGAAGCATGAGAAAGCCATTCCGGGTTCCATACATAAGCCAACGTTAGAGCATTACGCTTATTGTCATCATCTACTTCGCCGGTTGAAATATTAGCGATCAATACATGCTGTTGGCTAATTTCATAATCAACAGCGGCGCCTACTGTTACCAGGGTATTTTTATCATCTACCGCAGTAACCGTATCAATGATTTCCCTGTTGGTATAAAAATTTAATTTCCACGTTTCGCTAGGTATGTAATAAGCTTCAAGAGAGAAAAGCGCAGGGCTCCAGTTTTCGTTATCTAGCACTGATATAGAGCCAAGCGTGTACCACATTTCAGAAAAATCATAGCGCGCACGAATTTCAAGCTCATCGAATGTTCTTTCCTCATCAGTAATTTCTTCGGAGTACTTTCTCTTACCAATTCTTGCGCCAACAAACTCCTTTTTACTAAAAAGATAATCATAGCCACCAAGCACTTTCTGGTATTTCTGGTCATCAGTATCGTCACTAAAAAAACCATCTACTTCTATACGGTTTTTATAATAAAACTCATCCTCCGAATAGACATGAACTGAAAAAATACTCAGCATGAGAATGACGAGGCAATGAAAGGTAGTTTTAAAACTTTTTGTCACCATGATTTCCTCGTGCTAAAAAATTCAGAAATATAACCAGCAAGGCAAGCAGGCGACATGATTGCCTGATATATAAACATATAGAAAACCAACCCAATAATATTTTTACGAATATTTAAACCATAATAAGCGAAAATATTTTTCTGTTTATAAAACATTAACACATTAACGATGATTGCCAGAGGTAGTAACATCAGAGTCATTAAACCCACCACTGCGTAATACTGAAAAAATACTGCTGCAATGACACCCGGTAAAAAGACAAACAGATAAACAAAATCAGTATAGGGGAACAACATATTAAACCAGATAAACACGGAGTTGAGTTTCACTTCGCTAATGACCTTAGGATGTTTTTTAAAGGCTTCCATTAAACCGCGAGACCAACGCCTTCTCTGGCGAAAAAAGCCCGCATAGGTTTCAGGCACATTAGTAAAAGCAAATGCATTCTCAGCATAGCCAACTCGGTAGCCATTTTCTCTAAAGCCCCAAGTTAAAACGATGTCTTCACCCACCGTGTCTGGCCAGCCACCCACCTCTTCGATTGCTTTTTTTGAATAGGCTGAAAAAGCACCTTGAGCAACCAGTGTTCCCTGGAAAAGCGATTGAGAACGCTTGATAACCGATATGCCTAAAAAGTAATCCCACTCCTGGATTCTCGCGAAAAAGGAATTACGGGAATTATGAACCAAAACCGTTCCGGCTACCGCAGCTGTGTTTGACGGCCCTATCACAAGATTGGTGATTAAGTGCTGCAATCCATGCTTGTATATTCTGGTATCGGCATCAAGCGTAACAATCGTATCAAAGCTTGAGATGCTTAAACCTTTATTCAGTGCCTGAGACTTTCCACTATTTTTTTCCATGGAAACAGTTTTTATATCGAAGGGGCCTGAATACCCTTCAATGAATGAATTGATTTCGCTAACAGTGTTATCGGTAGAACCGTCATCAATAACTATCACCTCAACCTTCTCTGGATAATGTTGTTCACTGATACCGACAAGGGTATCGGCTATACTGCCCTCTTCGTTGTAAGCAGCAATAAGAATGGTGATAGGTGGAAGATCAAGGTTTTCAGGATAGTGTGGACGCTTATCAAGCAAGATCGAAGCAACCAGAAATGACATACCGCAACCGGGTATCAGAGCCAGCCCAATGACAATAAACCAGGCGATGAAAACACCAAAGCTATTGGTAAGGTCACTAATCCATGGCTGAGCTAGATACAGCGAAGTAGAAAACCACATTAGGGTAAAGAGCAAAACCAACTCTAGCTTATATTTAACTTTTATATACACGGCATGTTCCTTGGGGTTTTCTGTATTCTGCTATCTGTCTAATCTAAGTGACTCCTTAATGTTATCTGATTTCACATTTAAAGCATTGAGATAGCACAAATAATACCTGAGAAAAGAACAGTAGCACTTCAATGAAAAGCCCAGCGTTTAACTGCGACCTACAAAATTACAAAATAACTAAAGGTATGATTGATTGTTAGCCTTGTTTCAACTTTCTCTAGCCGCGCTTCAATTTACGATAGTCCCGTGGCGACAAACCAATCACTTTCTTGAACAGGCGTGAGAAGTAATGCGTGTCTTCATAACCAAGAGCATCACTGATTTCCGTCATGTTTTTTTCTGAAATATCCATCAAGTAGCAAGCCTCTTCCATTTTCAAATGAATAAAGTGCTGGATTGGAGAATTGCCTGTCAGTTCTTTATATTTTTTTGAAAAATGATACTTGGATAGATTGACACTCGCTGCAATGGTTTCCAGATCTAGCTTGCCATACAAATGTTCCTGCATCAGTGCATGTACAATATTCAGGTCAATAAATTGCCCGCTTTGGGGGAGCGATTGAGGAATCAAGACGGTGATATACGTGAGCAGTTGTTTTAAATGATTTGCTGCATGAATAAATACGGATTTGCTATAACCCGTTTGGCGGGTTCCCAACAATAATTGAAAGTCAGACACGAGCTTAGGATGAATGCCAATATGCAATGAATATCGATCTGGCGAAAGACCAAGTTGCTCAATAAATAAATCACTGTGCTCACCGTCGAAGTGAACCCAGTAAATAGACCAGGGATCTTGGGAATCAGCTTCGTAAAAATGCGCCACACCCTTGGGCAAAATAACAAGATCACCTTTGCTGATGGGGATTTGTTGTGTACCAACCGATAATGTTCCTGAGCCCCCCGTGCAATACATCATCAGGTGATCTTCATGGGCATCGCGCTCCATTTTATGCCCCAAAGCGTGAGGGTAATAACCCATGCCATGGGGATAGAGATCACTAGAAAGCGCATCCTGGGCAAGCTCCTCAAGCACAAACTTAGGAACAAAAAAACGTATTCCTTCAGCAGTTAGTGGCCAACCAGATGAAACAGGCATATCAACTCTTTGATTTTATTGAATTTATAAATAAATCTTAAAGGTTATTGCTCTTTAATGATAACAATATAGTCCATAAATCTAGCAATTTCGTCAATGTGCACTTTTTGAGCAATGTGCTACAAATGTCGACCAAATATAAGACTACCCATTTTCAGAGCCGTTTTATCCATAACGCAAGGCAAGCAAAGGGTATTGCTAATTGAGCCACAACCGAGAAAAGAGGAAATCCAAATGAGCAAAAGAGTTCCCATGTTAATTGCAGGAAAGTTTGTTGAAGGCAAAGGCAATGACTGGATTCCAGTAACGAACCCAGCTAATCAGGACGTGATTGCAGAAGTACCCTGTGCTACCCCGGAAGAAATGAAACAGGCGATTGAATCAGCCAAAGAAGCTTTCGAAACCTGGAAAGATACCCCTGTTCCAACGCGTATGCGCATCATGTTGAAGTATCAGCAATTGCTGAAAGAACATCACGACGAGCTAGGTAAGATACTTGCACAGGAAACAGGAAAGACCTTTGAAGATGCAAAGGGAGATGTCTGGCGCGGTATCGAGGTGGTTGAGCATGCATGCAATGCACCATCACTGTTAATGGGTGAAACCGTCGAAAATGTTGCAGGCGGTATTGATACCTATTCTTTAATTCAGCCTCTTGGTGTTTGTGCGGGTATCACGCCATTTAACTTTCCTGCCATGATTCCTTTATGGATGTTCCCTATGGCAATCGTTTGCGGAAACACGTTTATCCTTAAACCTTCTGAACAGGATCCTCATACACCTGTGCGACTTGCTGAGTTATTTCTGGAAGCTGGTGCTCCACCTAATGTTCTGCAAGTGGTACACGGTCGTGCAGAACAGGTAGATACCTTACTTAATCATCCAGATATTCATGCCATTTCTTTTGTGGGTTCGGTACCTGTCGGTGAGCATGTTTATCGCACTGGCACCCAGAATCTCAAACGCGTGCAAGCCTTTGCGGGAGCAAAGAATCATTCCGTGATTATGCCCGATGCAGACAAGCAACAAGTCATTAACAATATGGTCGGCGCTGCAGTCGGTGCGGCAGGTCAGCGTTGTATGGCAATCAGTGTTGCCGTGATGGTTGGCGAAACCAAAGAGTGGATACCTGAATTAAGAGATGCCATCGCCAAGGTTCGCCCCGGCTTATGGGATGATCCTGAAGCGGCTTATGGCCCATTGATTAGCCCACAAGCAAAACAACGCGTTTTAGGTTTAATCCAGAAAGGAAAAGATGAAGGCGCAAACTGCATACTCGATGGATCTGAATTTACCGTTAAAGGTTATGAACAAGGCAACTGGGTTGGCCCGACCATCTTTACCGACGTAAGCCCCGACATGGAAATTTACCGAACTGAAGTTTTTGGTCCCGTGCTATCAATTGTGACTGTTGATACCCTCGAAGACGCCATCAAACTCATCAATGACAATCCTTATGGCAATGGTACATCCATCTTCACTGCATCTGGTTCTGCTGCTCGTAAATATCAGCACGAAATCAAGGTTGGGCAAGTGGGTATCAACATTCCAATTCCCGTTCCTCTGCCTTTCTTCTCATTTACCGGCTGGAGAAAATCGTTCTACGGTGATCAACATGCCTATGGTAAACAGGCAGTGCGTTTCTATACTGAAACCAAAACCGTAACCGCTCGCTGGTTTGAATCTGATATTCCTACCGGTCCGAACATGACGATTAACCTGAAATAATCTATAAATAGTTTAATCAAAATGTTAGTGCTTTTACCGGAGAACAAGCGTGGACTTTAATCTGAATAACGAACAAATTGCTTTCATTGACACTGCAAGGCAATTTGCTCGAAATGAGCTTGAACCCAATGCAGCAAAGTGGGATGCAGAATCGTTTTTTCCTGTCGATGTGATTCGCAAATCGGGTGAGCTAGGATTTTGCGGACTGTATTGCCCTGAAGAAAGTGGTGGCATGGCATTAAGCAGACTGGATGCTTCCTTGATTTTTGAGGAACTGTCTTACGGTTGTACCGCAACTGCTGCATTCATCACGATTCACAACATGGCAAGCTGGATGGTCACCACCTTTGGCAATGACTATCTAAAAACAGAATGGGGGCCAAAATTAACCAGTGGCGAACTGCTTGCTTCCTATGCATTAACAGAACCTAACGCCGGTTCTGATGCGGCATCTTTGCGCACTAGCGCAAAAAAAGATGGTGACGATTACATTATCAACGGCAGTAAATGTTTTATTTCAGGAGCTGGTGCTACCGATGTGATTGTTATGATGGTTCGAACTGGGGGCGAAGGCGCAAAAGGTATCAGTTGTTTTATGGTGCCTGCAGACACCCAAGGTATCCACTACGGGAAAAAAGAAGAAAAAATGGGTTGGAATTGCCAACCTACTCGCATGATTACCTTCGAAAATGTTCGTGTTCCACAAAAATATCGCATCGGTGAAGAAGGACAAGGGTTTGTATTTGCGATGAAAGGCCTAGATGGTGGTCGAATCAATATTGCTACCTGCTCATTGGGCACAGCACAAGCTGCGCTAGATCGTGCCCGCGACTATATGAATGAACGTAAGCAATTCAATAAAGCTCTTTCTAACTTTCAGGCGCTACAATTCAAACTGGCCGACATGGCAACAGAATTAGTTGCAGCAAGACAAATGGTGCGCTTAGCAGCGTTTAGACTCGATGAAAAAAATGTAGACGCAACTTCTTATTGCGCCATGGCAAAACAGTTTGCAACCGATGCCTGTTTCAAAATCTGTAATGAAGCGCTACAGATTCATGGAGGCTATGGGTATATCCGGGAATATCCACTTGAGCGTTTTGTAAGAGACACACGGGTACATCAAATTCTTGAAGGCACCAATGAAATCATGCGTTTAATTATTTCGCGAAGCTTGTTGGAAAGCAGAGAAAAAGATATACCTAGATAAAAAGTTAAAAACAGGAAAAAGTATGAGTAAGCAAGCTGTTGTATTAATTGAAGAACTCGCCACACAAGATGGCAAGCACATAGGAATTGCAACACTTAACGCAGAGAAATCTCTTAATTCTCTTAGTGTGGAAATGGTTGAAATTCTCACGCCAGCCTTACTCAAGTGGCAAGCAGACACAAATATCGTGTGTGTTGTTTTACAAGCCGCCGGTGAAAAAGCTTTCTGTGCTGGTGGCGATATTCGCAAACTTTATGACTCAATGATTGAGTGTGGCGCCGACAAAACCAACGATTATGCAGAAGCGTTTTTTGCCAATGAATATAGACTTGACCACTTAATTCACACCTATAAAAAACCACTTATCTGTTGGGGTCACGGTATTGTTATGGGCGGCGGCATTGGATTGTTATCAGGTGCTCAGGTTCGTGTGGTGACTGAAACATCCCGACTTGCAATGCCAGAAATCAGCATTGGTTTGTTTCCAGATGTCGGTTCCACCTATTTCCTGAATAAAACACCTGGAAGAACTGGTTTGTATCTTGGGCTCACTGGTACCAACATGAATGCAGCAGACGCCTTATTCATCGGTCTTGCCGACCGTTTTATCAAACACGAATTTAAAGCTAAAATTTTTGAAAGCCTGTGTAAAGCAAGCTGGTCAGTTCCCGAAAGCCAATTACATTCTGTTGTTAATAAAGTGCTTCGTACTTTTGAAAATAAAAGTAAGCCGGAATTACCTGATTCGCAGGTTAAAAATCATTTTGATCTCATTAATGAACTTTGCGATGCAGATAACTGCACTGAGACCGTTGAAAAAATTCTTAGCTTCAAAACCGAAGATCCCTGGTTACAAAAAGGTATCGACACCTTAGCCAAAGGTTGCCCCACTACTGCACACATCGTTTACGAGCAGTTTCAACGAGGCAAGCATTTATCCTTAGCAGGCGTATTCCAAATGGAATTAATTATTGCCCTGCAATGTTCCAAGCACCCTGATTTCCCTGAAGGCGTTCGCGCACTTCTGGTCGATAAAGACGGTAAGCCTCAATGGCAACATGAATCCGTTGCTACAGTACCACAGGCCTACATCGAACAACATTTCACGGCGCCTTGGTCAAGGAAACAGGCAAGCAACCCCTTAAAAGATTTAACTGATTATTAAAAAATTATTTTAGGAAGGAAAAACACATGGCCACAATCGGATTTATTGGTGTAGGAAATATGGGCGGCCCCATGGCGATTAATCTCGTCAAGGCTGGTCATACCGTAAAAGTTTTCGATCTTTCAGACGCATTGGTTAAAACAGTCACTGCAGAAGGCGCAAGTGCGGCAAGCAGCAGTAAAGATGCAGCTAGCGATGTAGAGTTTCTCATCTCTATGCTGCCATCTGGTGCGATTGTCGAAAGCCTTTATATTGATGGTGATGCATTACTTGATGTAGTAAAAAAAGATACGCTTGTTATTGATTGTTCAACGATTGCACCAGTAAACGCACGTAGGGTTTCAAGCGAAGCCAAGGCAAGAGATATTGCCATGATTGATGCACCGGTTTCTGGCGGCACTGCAGGCGCAGCCGCTGGCACACTCACTTTCATCGTTGGTGGCGAAGCAAAAGATTTTGAACGCGCAAAACCGATTCTGGAAGCCATGGGAAAAAATGTTTTTCATGCTGGAGGCGCTGGCGCAGGACAGGTTGCAAAAATCGCAAACAATATGTTGTTAGCCATTCATATGATTGGCACCGCTGAAGCATTGCAGCTCGGCGCCGATAATGGACTGGATCCGAAAGTGCTTTCAGAAATCATGTTACAAAGCTCTGGGCGCAACTGGTCACTGGAGCTATACAATCCTTTTCCAGGTGTGATGGAAAATGTGCCTTCATCGAAAGCTTATGCCGGAGGTTTTCAAGTTGATTTGATGTGCAAGGATTTAGGCTTGGCAATGGAAGCAGCGTTAAACAGCAAATCGTCCACGCCTATGGGGGCTCTGGCAAAAAACCTGTACGGTATCCATCAACATTCAGGCAATGGAAAAACTGACTTTTCCAGCATTATGAAAATGTTTAACGATGCTGTTTAGAAAAAAGTCTTGGCTAATTAACGACCAAGAATATCCTAAGCTCGAGAAATCTTGTATTCAGTGGTATAGCTACCAAATAACTGAAGACATTCGTCAGCCACCCCTACCCGCAATGGTACTGACAAATTAATTTTTTCCACAAGTTTGGAGCTCCTCAACTTTGATAAACTGCCAGACCACCGCTACTGCATTATAATCTGAATTTGGTTCCACATCGGCGTAGCTCACTAAAAGATTTAATGTGACAATAAGTTCGCCGTTTTCATTTTTATTATTATTGCTATAAATTTCCTTTAAATGTTTAAACTCTTCCCCTGCTTCTTTAATTAACCATGCTTCTACTTGTTTATCGCAGGGTATAAAGGTACTGACAGGCACATTTTTTCCTTCCTCCACATACCTTCCAGTGATGATTTCACCAGAGTAAGCTAGACAGGAAATAGAAATTAAAATTAAGGATAATGCTATTTTCAAGATAAAAAACTTTAAAGGTTCAGCGAATAAGGGCGACGTCAGTAGAACCCATGGTTGAGGGTTGAGCGATTTTTTAGTCACATTGCTCTACAGGGATCATCACCGATGGCATCGGTGGATGCGCCAAGTGCGTTACCAATGTAGCATTTGCTTAACATAATCACAATTTTATGCGGACAAGGTGCCATTGATGTCGTCACGGTACTGATTAGTCCAGGCAAGATAAAGGAATATCTCATTCAAACAGTGTTCGCTTTGTTAACACTAAAAACACCAGCAGGATTAACTAAAAAATCTCGTAGGGAATACATAACCAACTTTGTAATGCCCAGTTTGTTTTATAGTCCGAAAAATAAATAAAACTGAACGCACAATAAAAAAGGCCCGCAATCGCGAGCCTTTTTTATTGAATGGTGGGTCGTGCTGGATGTCGCTCCCGGCATCCATGCCTCCCGCGACACTTGTGCGTCCTGCACATCGTCGAACGAGTTCTCATACAACATGAACCGCACCCAAAAACAAAAAAGCCCACTCAAGGTGGGCTTTTTTATTTTTAATGGTGGGTCGTGCTGGATTCGAACCAGCGACCAATTGGTTAAAAGCCAGCATCTTGAAAAACATCAAACTTAACTTATTGAAAAATAAAGCTTTTTTAGAGGCAGCATCGACAACTTAATCTAAAAAGTCCCCCAAAATGCCAGTTTTTCCTAGTTAAGTCCCCCAAATCTCCCCCACTTAAACTAAATCTAATACCATATAAACCAATGTGTATACACACTAAGACCATCATCACCGTTAAAACAGACCTGACGATTATTTCCGCGCTGGATAACATGCACCGGCATGTCGATAGGATTGATTCTTAGTTGACGAGGCATATCGCAATCTCCTTTGCAATCTTTACCTCCCTGACTTCACTACTTTAAACTAAATGTTACTCTGACCCCAATCAATTATTACTTAAATAAATCAAGCAATTCAAAAAACTTTTCTGGTGAACCACAGAACGCAACATCCCTATTTTTTTCTTTATACAAAATATCGTTATTCGCATAAAGAGACTCTATTATTAACCCATCGTTCTCTACATCTAAAACAAACCTGATATCACCAAATAGATTTTTATCTATATTTTCACAATTTAAGTTATCTACATTCTGTTTTAATTCAAATACAACGCGCTGTTTTTTTATTTCTAAATAAATGTCTCTACGATCTCTAATATCATCTGGTGTTAACCTACTCCTAGCTAAAACATCCCATCCGATAAAATACACTTTTATTGTGTAATCAAAACTCGTATCTTTTTCAACCAAATTCTTTCCAGCAAAGCTAGATGTTGTAGAAAGTGCTAGAAAAAACAACCAGTTATAACTCTTTACTATAAATTTTCGAAACATTTACTACTCAATGCATGTAGAACATTTAACTTGATATGGAATCCCTCCATGATTTTCTCTAGCAGACTCACCAAGCTTTTTCGCAGATAGCGTTTCATAATTTTCAATAACACGTTTCTCTTCAGCCGTATCAAATGGATCCCCAAGAACCAAATCCATTGACTCCATTGTTCCTGTTAAATGACCCAACGCATGTTCTGCCTCATGCCCAAGCCCCAATGCGGGGGTCTGCTTTCCGCCATCAGTAGTTTCTAATGCTGATAATGGATCCCAATAAATTGTTTTTTCATCCAGACGATACTCCAT
>JBECKS010000289.1:0-1458 GCA_040235395.1 Pseudomonadales bacterium
ACTGAAATTCTTCCAACCAGAACCAGAATGCTGTTTCATCCAGATGCATGTAGTCATTATCCTGATAGATGCTGTTCGGATCGAGATCGAAAAAATCTGCCGGCAGGCCAGGTACCGGTGTCACAAATGAAAATTGCCGATTTTCGTTGGAACTTTGCAGTTCAATATTGATCGCCTTCATCCCTTCATCAGAATGCGTATAGATGAACCCGCTTGTTACCGAAGCCGGTTCGATAAAGGTATTCAGGCTGTTCTCCACCAGTCGCTGGTAAAGTTCGTCTACATTAAGTTCGGAGGTTGCGGATGCCCGCCGGGCGACTTCATAAGGCGGGAAGTAATCATTATCAACACTCAGCGGAAATAACCAGTAGGGATGATCAGTTTTATTGTTGATCCTGATCCAGACAGGTTGCATGCCAACAAGATCGAGCTTGGCAGCGAAGACTTTTTCACTGTCGTCGCCACTTAGTGCGGCGACCTCGATGTCAAAATCGTCTGAATTATACCAATGCGCACGTTCAATAAAATGCCGATTATCTTGATGTACCAACTCCCCGCTGGTACAGCCCTGCAGAATCAGGAGAGCCGTAGTTCCTAACAGTGACAGACAGCGGGACCAGACCTGCAGCAGAGCGTTCTCCCAAAAGGCATTACGTGCAAGTAATGTTCTGGCCATGGCGTGATCCATCTTGCATTTGTGACACCAAAGAAATGATTTCGCCTCTAACCTTACCGCAATCTTTTTGTGTGTTTCGACATCCGGTTATAAGGTCTGATCCGATAGTAGCATATTTGGTGTTCCTGAAAGGTAGCCTTGGCCTGGTGGCATCATAGCTATAGATCATTTCGTCATACCGGCCAACCGCTTTCCGTCATACCGGCGAAGGCCGGTATCCAGAATTAAATAACTGGATTCTGGCATACGCCAGAATGACAAGAGTGGAACCGACTCATGAAGCACACGCATCATTCCGGCGCAGGTCGGAATCCATAGGATCATAGCCATAGATCAGTTCGTCATACCGGCGAAGGCCGGTATCCAGTAGCAGCACGATCATTGGTGGGTTATGGTTCCTGGCTTCGGCTTTGGCATCCTGCGTCGCTCTCGACAATTGCTCCTGCATTGTTCTACCTCCTGCGACCTGCATGGACGCAGGAAGTTAGAGCCGCGTCGGGAACAGCGGCCGAGACGGAGGAAATGCAATAGGATTGTAGGAACAATCCTTGCCATGCAGTCGTGTGTCAGGATGCCCGCGGATTACGCACAAGCAAGACCTATTCAACCCCGCCCGTTACCTAGTCTTTGATTTAATTACCTGGCCTGTTGCACTGCCTGCGCAGGCAGAAAACGCCATAGCAGAAGCGTTATAACGATCAGCGACAGTTGACCCAGTGCTAACCAGTCGGGACGATGGCTTAATAACGGCACTGCCAGGCTGGCAATGAACGCATTCCCCA
>JBECKS010000215.1:0-5942 GCA_040235395.1 Pseudomonadales bacterium
TGGGTAATCTGGGCGAAGTTTTAACGAGGCGCGTAGATGGTGAGAAAGCGGAGTTTGCTAGTAGCAAATGAGCATTTCGAACCGTCAAGTAACAAAGTTAAAACAAGATCCAGATAGCCAAACTACATGTTAGGGTAGTTTGGCCCACCACCGCCTTCGGGCGTAACCCAGTTGATGTTTTGTGCAGGATCTTTAATGTCACAAGTCTTGCAGTGAACACAGTTTTGAGAATTAATCTGGAAACGTTTCTCTCCACTTTCTTCCTGTACGATTTCATAAACGCCAGCAGGGCAGTAACGTTGTGCTGGTTCATCATACATGGGTAAGTTTTTTGCAATCGGAATGCTTGGATCAGCAAGTTGTAAATGACAAGGCTGATCTTCTTCATGGTTGGTGTTTGATAGAAACACGGAATCCAGTTTGTTAAAAATTAGTTTGCCATCGGGTTTTGGATATTCAATTTGCTTACACTTTGCCGCTGGCTTTAAGGTTTCATAATCTGGTTGTGGATCTGAAAGCGTGAAAGGAAGTTTTCCTCGGAAGATATTCTGATCAATGAAGGTGAACGCTGCACCGATAAACATGCCGAACTTATGAAGGGCAGGGGCAACGTTTCTTGTTTCTTTAAGCTCTTGGTAAACCCATGAGTTTTGAACTTTTGTGCTGTAATCAGTTAGTTCATCGCCACCAGTTTTGCCTGCAGCAATCGCTTCGAAAGCTGCTTCACCAGCAAGCATGCCAGTTTTCATAGCATTATGGCTGCCTTTGATTTTCGGCATATTCATAAAACCTGCATCACAACCCGCTAGTAAACCGCCAGGGAAGGTGAGTTTAGGTATTGCCTGCAAGCCACCTTTATTAATTGCGCGTGCGCCATAGGAAATACGCTTTCCACCTTCAAGGAACTTTGCGACGGCTGGATTGGTTTTCCAGCGTTGCATTTCATCAAATGGACTTAAGTACGGGTTGGTGTAGCTAAGATCAATCATCAAGCCAAGCGAGACCTGATTATTTTCAGCGTGATACATCCAGCCACCGCCTGTTGAGCCGGTTTCACTTAATGGCCAGCCCATGGTATGCATTACATAACCTTCCTTATGTTTAGCAGGATCAATTTCCCACAATTCCTTAATACCAATACCGTAATGCTGAGTGCCGGAATTCTTGTCAAGATCAAATTTGTTGATGAGCTGCTTACCAAGATGACCACGGTTTCCTTCAGTGAAAAGTGTGTATTTGGCAATTAAGTCCATGCCGGGCATATAACCATCTTTATGCTCACCAGTAGCGGAAATACCCATATCACCGGTGCCAATGCCTTTTACACTGCCATCGTCGTTATAGAGAACATGTTCTGCGGTGAAGCCAGGGAAAATCTCTATGCCCATACCTTCAGCCTGCTCAGCAAGCCAACGACAGACGTTACCAAGGCTGATGACGTAGTTTCCATGATTATGCATACCTGGAGGTGCAAGAAAGTTAGGAATTTTCATGCCGCTATTGCCGCTGAAAAGGTAGTGAATCTCGTCATCAGTGACTTCTACATTGAGAGGGGCACCCAGTTCTTTCCAGTTTGGAAAGAGTTCATTCATGGCCGTAGGCTGCATCACAGCGCCAGATAGGATATGTGCGCCGACTTCAGAGCCTTTCTCAACGACGACTACAGAAATTTCCTGCCCAGTCTCTTGAGCCATTTGCCCGATACGACAAGCAGCAGATAAGCCAGCAGGACCAGCGCCTACGATAACTACATCAACTTCCATAGCTTCGCGTTCCATAAAATCTCCCAATGTTTTTGATTTGAAAATAGAGTGGATATGCAGATGAAGAAAGAGAATGAGAAATCACCTGCTCAAGCGGGTGTGAATTATAAGCGAGATGCTTGATTTGTGCCACTTTGCAGGGGAATATCACTGAGTTGAATGCTCTTTATCGTAAGGCTCCACGGTATTGACCTACAGGGTATAAAAGTAGAAGATAGCCGCCTTTCGCGGGGGGCTGTTCAGCCTTCTTTCTTTAAACCTGAGTAAAAAACCGAGGATTCCATGAAGGTTCTTGTTGCTGTTAAGCGAGTTGTTGACGCGAATGTCAAAGTCAACGTGAAGAGCGACAATTCTGGCGTTGAGTTGAACAACGTTAAAATGGCTATGAACCCTTTCTGTGAAATCGCTGTTGAAGAAGCAGTTAGATTGAAAGAAGCGGGTACAGTCACAGAGATTGTTGCAGTATGTATTGGTTCAAAGGCTGCCCAGGAGCAGTTGCGCACCGCAATGGCGCTAGGTGCTGATCGAGGCATTCTAGTTGAAACTGAAGAGTCAGTTGAGCCACTAGGTGTTGCCAAGCTTTTAAAAGCAGTTGTTGACGAAGAAAAACCAGAATTGGTGATTCTTGGGAAACAGGCTATTGATGGTGATAACAACCAGACTGGTCAGATGCTGGCTGCTTTAGCTGGCCTTTCGCAAGCAACGTTTGCTTCAAAACTTGAAATGGCAGACGGCAAAGCCAAGGTAACCCGTGAAATTGATGGTGGTTTGCAAACTATCGAAATCAATCTTCCTGCCATTGTGACAACAGATTTGCGCTTGAATGAGCCTCGTTATGCGTCTTTGCCAAACATCATGAAAGCCAAGAAAAAGCAGCTTGATACGAAAACGCCTGCTGATCTGGGTGTTGATGTTGCTCCACGAGTAAAAACCTTGAAAGTTGAACCACCTGCTGCACGTAAAGCGGGCATCATTGTTGAAAGTGTGGATCAATTAGTCGAAAAACTGAAAAACGAAGCGAAGGTGATCTAAGATGGCGATATTAGTATATGCAGAACACGATAATGCCAACTTGAATGCTGCAACCTTGAATGTTGTGACTGCTGCCAAGGCGATTGGTGGAGATATCACAGTTCTTGTAGCTGGTTCCGGTTGCGCAGCAGTTGCTGACCAGGCTGCCAAGGTAGATGGCGTAAGTAAGGTATTGCTGGCTGATAATGCGGCTTATGCAAATCAGTTAGCAGAAAACGTTTCAGCACTTGTCGCTGAAGTTGCAAAAGATTATTCACATGTATTGGCACCTGCTACAACAAATGGCAAAAACTTTGCTCCACGCGTTGCAGCGCTTCTGGATGTGGCACAGATTTCTGAAATCATTTCAGTTGAATCTGCTGATACCTTCAAGCGTCCAATTTATGCAGGTAATGCTATTGCTACCGTTCAAAGCTCTGACAGTATTAAAGTCATCACTGTGCGTGGTACAGCTTTTGATGCCGCAGCAACAGAAGGTGGTTCAGCTTCCGTAGAAGCTTGTGATATTGCTAAAGATGCGGGTCTTTCTTCTTTTGTTGGCGAGGAAATCGTTAAGTCTGAGCGTCCTGAACTAACTGCAGCTAAAGTGGTTATTTCTGGTGGTCGTGGTATGCAGAATGGCGATAACTTCAAGATTCTTGAGGCAGTTGCAGATAAGTTAGGTGCCGCAGTTGGCGCATCTCGTGCTGCAGTTGACGCTGGTTTTGTACCGAATGATATGCAGGTTGGTCAGACAGGTAAGATTGTTGCACCTGACCTTTACATAGCTGTGGGTATTTCTGGTGCCATTCAGCATCTTGCTGGCATGAAAGACTCTAAAGTCATTGTAGCTATCAATAAAGACGAAGAAGCGCCTATTTTTCAGGTGGCTGATTACGGATTGGTAGCTGATCTTTTTGAAGCAGTTCCTGCATTTGAAAAGTTAATCTAGTGCTATGCACTAATTGATTGCTCCCAATCTTCTAAGGAAGATGAAGAGCCTGAGAAAGCTCACTTCGGTGAGCTTTTTTTTTGCCTGGCGTTTATTCTTCGTTTTCATCGGTTTCCGGATCCGTGATTTTAAAATCGATTTCCTTGATTTTTAGGGTAGCGGTAACCAGTTTCCCCTGTTTGTGTTTCATCTTAACCATAAGATAATCCAGTTCAGGTGCAATCCAGTATGTTGTTTCAAGATCTTCATCTTCGGGATAGACGCGATGTAGCACAAGGGTTTCTAACTTTCCTAATGACGTTCTGAGGGTTTCCTTACCTTCATATTTGAAAACATAATGATCAACGCCATTTTCATAAGCTATTCGATAATCAGGATTCAGGTCATTATTCCGTAAGTCGCATTGAAGCTTGAATAGATAGGCTAGGGCATCACTAACGTTAGCAGGTACCTGATATTCCTTACTTCCATCTGTTGATTGGGAATAGGCCTTATGGTTTTCCTGATCTATGTGTACCTGAAAAGCTTCTACGTGACCAAAGCCTTCGAAGGTGAATTGATAGCTTTCCGTGAGAAGGTCGCAAGGCGAGTTTTCATTCCATATAAAAGCAGATTTCTCAAAATAACTGAGAATCCAGTTATTTGCCTCAAGTTGAAAAAGGTAGTGATCGTCGTCTTTCCTTAGGGTGGCCAATGCTTTTAATCCTGTTGGCATCGCATTCAGACTTGCCTTGTATTCCACATTAAATGGTCGGGGTGCAGTAGGTGCCTTACTGAAGATGGGTTGATCATCATCAACTATCTCTTCCTTGTGTTCACGTGAAAATGTTTCTTTGGTTTTTTCAAGAAACTGGCTAAAACGAGACGTTTTTCCTGCATCGTTATCTACGTCCTCTTTAGGTTCAGAGGAAAATGCCATACTTGCCAGGGCAAGAATAAGTGTCGCAAACAATAGCAATCTGGGTTTCATTTTTATTTTTGTGATTTGGCTTTATTTGGGAATCCATATTAAACCCTCATGAGGTGAATGGCAGCTTAAGCAAAGTGCTAGATTGTAGCTTGTCAATGACATGGCTTGGGATACTATCTATTTCTGGATGCAAACTTTCGATTCTGGAGGAAGAAAAAATGCTTAATGGTTATGTTCACCCTGATTTCAAAGCAGTGGCTAAGCGGTTTGAGAAACAGATTCCAAAGGGCAAACACGGTGGAGCTGCTGTTTGTGTTTATTTTCAAGGGATTAAGGTAGTTGATATTTGGTCAGGTACACGTAATCGACAAGGTGAACCTTGGTTGGAAGACACATTGGCTTTGTCATTTTCAACCACCAAGGGCGTTGCATCGACATTACTCCATATTCTGATTGGCAAGGGGCTTGCGGATTATGATGACCCAATCGCTAAATACTGGCCTGAATTTGCTCAGAATGGAAAAGAGAACATCACCATTCGACAGGCCATGCATCATGGCGCAGGATTATTTCTTCTGGAAGACCATATTGAAGATGGCCATGACGTGCTTGATTGGCACAAAACCCTTGCAGGTATGGCTGCTGCTAAGCCTGTACATACACCTGGCAAAGGTTCTGGTTATCATGGCATGAACTATGGACATCTTGTTGGAGGAATCGTTGAAGGCATTACAGAGAAGCCTTTTCAGGAAGTACTACAAAAAGAACTTGTCGAGCCTCTTGAGCTCGATGGTTGTTATGTCGGTATGCCAGATGATCAGATGCATCGCCGTGCGCACCTGATTACCAGAAATGGTGTTTATTTCAGGGCGAAAAAAGGTAGAAAACCAAAGGGTATGCTTAAGTATGCGAAAGTTATCGGCATTGATTTCAAAACTGTACAAAAAACATTAATGCCAGCGAGTGACAAAGCTTTTAGTTTTAACGATGAAGATCTGGTAAAAGCCTGTATTCCTGCTGCCAATGGAATGTTTACTGCGCGTTCCCTTGCAAAGATGTATGCCATGTTGGCAAACAAAGGTGAATTAAACGGTGTGCGGTTGATTCCTGAAGAAAATTTCATGGAAATTACCAAGGTTCACGTCCGTACGAGAGATAGGGTGATAGGTTTGCCAATGCATTGGCGACTTGGCTATCACCGACTGTTTGCTATTGGTGCAAAAGCACCTAAAGGCTTTGCTCATTTTGGTTTTGGTGGTTCGGGTGCCTGTTGTGATCCAGAACGTAATATTGCCATAGCCATGAC
>JBECKS010000230.1:0-7292 GCA_040235395.1 Pseudomonadales bacterium
GATTCAAGAATTTATTTATGGAAGAAATCCGATGAAGGTTTCAGAAAGTTCTTTAAGGATTACATGCAGCGTATCATTTTTCTGCGTCATCCCGATCGTATCGATAGCGCGCGCTATCTGAGTAAGAATAATGCCAACATCGCAAGAATTCCTGCGTTACAGGAAATGTTTCCAGAAGCAAGCATCGTGGTTCCTGTTCGAGATCCGCGTGAACATGCGATTTCACTGTTCAGACAGCACCGTAATTTTTCTGAAAAGCATCAAGGTGATTCCTTTACCAAAAAATACATGGCTGACATTGGTCATTTTGAATTTGGGGATTTGCATAGGCTTATAGACTTTCCTGAACTGGAAAAGAAACTCGCGCATTTGAACCCGGAACATAGTGATTACTGGCTAGCTTATTGGCTTGCCTGTTACGAGTATTTGGGTGAACTTCCTGAGCAAGGTTTGTGTTTTGTTTCTTATGCAGACCTGTGTGCAGACAGTGAGGCCTGTCTTGAAAGGTTATGTAAGCGCATCGGGGTTGATGCTACGAAGGAGCAGATTCAGGAAGCTGCCAGGCACCTAAGGGCTGCACCTTCTAGAAAGCAGGATTACCATTTCAACGAAGCGCTCGAACAGCAAGCAGAAAAAGTGTATCAAGCTTTAATGCAAAAAGTTATTTAGCTCCTGACTTCCTCAGGCAGTGCCGCTAGAATAGCGCGTTTTTTACCAATCTGGATAAATCATCATGTCTCGCGACATTATTGAAGCGGTTAACAAGCGCAGAACCTTTGCCATTATCTCTCACCCTGATGCGGGTAAAACCACCATCACGGAAAAAGTATTGCTTTATGGCAAGGCAATTCAGGAAGCTGGCACCGTTAAGGCAAGAAAATCAGGCAAACATGCAACCTCTGACTGGATGGACATGGAAAAAGAAAGAGGTATTTCCATTACCACTTCCGTTATGCAATTTCCTTATCTTGACCATACTGTGAATTTACTTGATACCCCCGGACACGAGGATTTTTCTGAAGATACTTACCGAACATTAACAGCGGTTGATTCAGCATTGATGGTGATTGATGGCAGTAAAGGTGTTGAGGCGAGAACCATCAAGTTGATGGAAGTTTGTCGCTTAAGGGATACGCCGATTCTTTCCTTTGTGAACAAGATGGACAGGGATATTCGTGATCCTATTGAATTACTTGATGAAATCGAAAATGTTTTGAATATTTCCTGCGCACCTGTGACCTGGCCAATTGGAATGGGTAAGTTTTTTAAAGGCGTGTATAACATTCTGGAAGACAGGATTTATTTATATAAACAAGGTGAGGGGCACAGGATTGCGGAAGCAAGTACAATTGATGGTTTGAATAATCCAGAATTTGACGAAAAAATTGGAAGCCTCGCTGAACAACTTCGCGAAGAACTTGAATTGGTGCAAGGTGCCAGTAATGAATTTGATCTTGAGATGTTTCTTGAAGGACAGCTTACCCCAGTTTATTTTGGAACGGCCTTAGGAAATTTTGGTGTCGATCATATGCTTAAAGGCCTGGTGGATTGGGCGCCAGCACCAAAATCAAGAGAGACAGTTGAACGTGTGGTTTCAGCCAGTGAAGAAAAGTTCTCAGGCTTTGTTTTCAAGATTCAGGCAAACATGGATCCGAAACATCGTGACCGTGTGGCTTTCCTGCGTATCTGTTCCGGGAAATACGTGAAAGGTATGAAGATGAAACATGTTCGCATGGGCAAGGAAGTAAGGATTAGCGATGCCCTGACTTTTCTGGCGGGCGATCGTGAACATCTAGAAGAGGCTTACTCAGGTGATATTATTGGTTTGCATAATCATGGCACGATTCAGATAGGTGATTCCTTTACAGAAGGCGAAGAAATTAATTTCACAGGGATTCCACATTTTGCGCCAGAACTTTTCCAGAGAGTGCGTTTAAAAGATCCCCTTAAAAGTAAACAGCTTCTTAAAGGCTTAAAGGAACTTGCTGAAGAAGGTGCTACCCAGATTTTCATGCCATTAAGAAATAATGACCTGATTCTTGGTGCCGTGGGTGTGCTTCAGTTTGATGTGGTCGCCAATCGCTTGTTGAATGAATATAAGGTGGAATGTGTTTATGAACCCATAAGCGTAGCGACTGCTCGATGGGTTTATTGCAATGATGCGAAAAAACTCGAGGAATTCAAACGTAAGGCACATGATGCTTTAGCATTGGATGGCGGTGATTACCTGACTTATCTTGCGTCGAGTCAGGTTAACCTGTCTCTTACGCAAGAGCGTTGGCCGGATATTGAATTCAGCAAAACCAGAGAGCATTGATGTGAAACAGAAAATTATCGCTGCAATTGTTTTTGTGAACATGGGTGTTGTATCTGGATTATTATTGACTGGCAATGAACATCTTTTCAGAGCCGTTCAATTAACCTGGTTGAAAGGTAATTCAACGGCGAACATCAATGATGGAAAGGATTTTGATGTTCATGTGATATCGGCGTCTGAAACTAACGAATGGACGTGGACACAGCATGAAGATTACAACAAAGAGCCACTTGCAAATGAGTTAAGGGCATTTCTTGAACGTACTCATTCAGCAGCATTTTTGATTATCAAGGACGGGCAGCTTCACACAGAGTATTACTTCAAGCCCTATGATGCCCGAAGCAAGTCCAACTCTTTTTCCATGGCTAAAACCATGATGGTGATGTAAATTGGCGCAGCTATTGATGATGGCATTATTGATAGTTTTGATGACGAGGTCTGGGAGTACATTCCCGAGCTTAAGGAAAAGGCGCCAAGGGTAACCTTGGCTGACCATGCTGCGATGAAGTCGGGTATCGACTGGAGTGAAGACTATTACACACCATTTTCCCCTACACCGAAATTACTCTACGGCTATGACGTGGAAAGCTTTGTGCTGGAAAGGAGTTACCCCATAGAGCCGGGTAAGGAATATTACTATGCCAGCGTTTCCACCCAGATATTGGGGCTTGCACTCAAGCGAGCACTGGAAGCAAAAGGATATGAAGGTAGTTTGAGTGACTATTTCTCAGAGAAGTTCTGGCAACCCATGGGTATGAATGATGACGGTACCTGGCATACGGATTCCAAAGGCATGGAGTTGACTTATTGCTGTGTGAATACCAATGCCCGTAATTTCGCCCGTTTTGGTCTGTTACTGAGTCAGAAGGGTATCTGGTATGACCCCCAGGGTGATGAGCAGCGCCTGCTATCGGAAGAGTTTGTAGAACGGATTATGAAGCCTGATTTAACACCCTATTACGGCCACTCTATCTGGATTGATGATCGTGAACACCCCATCTTCCAAGCGCTTATAGGTCATTTGGGGCAATATGTTGTGATAGTTCCAGAGCACCGATTGATAGTGGTTCGTCTGGGAGAGGTGATGGATGCTGAGCCCGATGAAATCACCCATTTCGTACCTGAAGAAATAGCCTTCTATGTTGATCAGGCTATTCAGCGGGTCGAAAACAGTGCATCTCACAAGAGCTTTTAGATTTATTCGCTATAAAAAGCTGTCTTTTGCTTATTGAGTGTCTTATTAGCAAGACCTTCCTTCCCTGATTCAATACCTTAGTGGGCTTTTCTTAAAAGAATTATTTAGAAGATTGATTCAAGTCGTCTATTTGGTGCAGAAGGCACCAATTTGCTTCCAAAGTGCTTGTGTACAAGCAAGGGAATCGTGATAGATTGGGGGTTCGTTGTTGGTGGCTAGCCCTCTTGAAGCCTTTCCTTGGCAACTTCAGGTTCTGGTCGTCACAGTGATCGATGTGATTACTTGAAGTCTGGAATTCCATCCTCATCCTCAAGTCATACGCGAAATTCTGATTAAATACTCAGATAAGAAGTTCAGATAAAAAATTTAAATTATTTTTTGAAGGAAAATCGCAGTTGATGTCTCGACTTGTCTTAATTCAAAGTCACAGCCAGAAGTTACATTTAAAACTTTCTGAACTCTCTTCATTGAAGAGACTCTATATTCCTGTGGATCTTAAGGAGGAACCCGTTTTTTTATTCCATTAATTTGATAACACGATAGGAGCAAAAGGTATGCAGAAAAAATTGCAAATTGTATTCCGAGGTATTGATCAATCTGATGCCATCGAAGAGGCAGTCCATAAAAAGGTCGAAAAGCTGGAACGACAGCACGACCGCATCACCAGTTGTCGAGTAGCACTCGATGCCCCCCATAAGCACCATCACAAAGGAAAGCTATTTCAGGTAACCGTGAACGTCACGACCCCAGAGGGTGATGTGAGTGTCAGCTGTGATGAAGAAGATCTATATGTTGCATTGAGAGACGCTTTCAATGCCATTGGCAGACAGCTCAGCGCTGTGCATGATAAGCAGAAACGTTATTTAAGGTCTGCCTAGTTAATTCCTGAAAATTTGTTTTGGAGGAAAAGGGCCCTTGAGGAAAACGCTTCAAGGGCTTTTTTCGTTAAAGGGGCTATTTATTTGAAAGCTTTCTGATAACCAAGAGTCGCAATCAGGTCTGGCGCTAATTGAGGGCCGTTAATGTCCTGCCACAAGGGAATGTTGAGTTCTAATGCCACCCGGTGCTCAGCATGACCAAACACACCATTAATCCCTAAACCTCCTTCCAACTGCTTGCCACCAAAGTTTTCCGGGAAAACCGATTGTACAGACTTTGAAGTCATGACCATTTGTGGCAAATCCCGAGAATCATCATCTCCAGATATATGCCCCGTTTCCCTATAGCCTAAACGCGATGAGAAGCTTAGCTCCTTGTTGATGATCCATGCATGCCAAGCCTGAAGCTCAGCCATGTCACCGAGTGCGTAGCCATTGTCATTTTCTCCAATGTGAATGACCCCTGAAGCTTGTACACCCCAGGAGCGGTTTTCATGGTAGCGGTTATAGGTAATGCTCGGTAGCCAGTCATAGGTACCTGAACCCAATTGCATGGGGAAGGGGAGCTGGGTTTTGCCTAAGGATTCCATGGCAAGGATGTCGTCCTGTTCGTCAATAGATCCGGTGGGTATGCTAAATCCAAAACCTAGAATGGCATTATGATCAGGTGTTTTTTCCAGTGTGATAAGCCCCCTTAGTTTGAAATCACCAATACCTTCCGATGAGGTGCTGAAACTCTGGTCAGGATAGGTCGAGTGAGCAGGGCTGATTAGATGATGCATTTTAAGTTGCAGGTACGGAAGCATGAACGACCAGGTAATAAGATCGCTTTGTGCATACATTAAACCAAACATATGCATGTCCATTTTCATTTCAGTAGGAACCACCATGTAATCTCCCGTGTTGCTCCCGCCAGTGAGAATTTGACTAGTGGGCAGCACATCGGTGTCGTCCATATTATTGGTCATGGTCATGCTCATAAAGCGATAGGAAAACATGAACTCGCCTTGTTTGTGAGTGTGCTCACCCATGATGCTGATGGGTGCATGAGCATCAGGACGGGTATCTGCGATGAGCACAGCCGGAATAAACAGAGTTAAACAGAATGAAATAATCGGCGTGAAAAACTTTTTCATGAATGGTGGTTTCCTTTGGGATGCAAGTAAAATGAATTTGTAGACGGGCGCATTCTAGTTAAGGTGAGAGCTTAGTTCCATGACCTAAGCATGATCAATGTTAATCAAATTGCCCATGTTTACCTTCTCCTTTTGAGAAACGTTGTGCGCCAGCCAGCGTTTCGCCTTTTAGAATAACATCCATGCCAAGACGGGTTTCATTTCGAATAGCTTCATCAAAACCCATATCCCATTGTTGATAGGCACTTAAGCGATCGTTACGCATACAGGCTTCGGGAAAAGCGGCAATCTGTTGAGCCAAGGAGACAGCCTCTTTTATGGCAGTGCCTTTTTCAACAACACGATTTGCCAAGCCCATCTGGAGGGCTTCATCTGCGTTAACAGGTCTGCCTGTGAGAATCAGATCCAGTGCTCGACTCATACCAATGAGCCTTGGCAACCTGACGGTGCCGCCATCAATCAGTGGCACGCCAAAGCGTCTGCAGAAAACACCAAACACGGCATCTTCTGCCATCACGCGTAGGTCACACCAAAGTGCGAGCTCAAGTCCACCTGCTACGGCATAGCCCTCAATGGCTGCAATCACCGGTTTACTTAGACGCATACGAGAAGGCCCCATGGGTCCATTGCCTTCTTCCCTGACTTTCAATGCAGTATCGTCTGTGAGAGCGATGGATTTGAGGTCAGCACCAGCGCAAAAACTATCTTTACCGCAGAGTATGGCAACGTTAGCGCTGTCATCTGTATCAAAGGCAGTAAAGGCATCTACCAGGGCACTAGCGGTAGGTGCATTCACAGCATTTCTTACTTCAGGGCGATTAATCATGATGGTCCAGATGCCATCGGTTTTTGTGATATCCACAGTCATAAAAACCTCACGCTGCTCAAGAATGTTATTTTTCTGTTACGGAAAGTTTTGCTCGAATGAAATCGCTGTGGGAAACGTATAATAAATCGGCAAGTTTACGAATCATGGATTCTTCATAGATATCCAGTTCATTATCGATGAGGGCAATTTCCCACATTGCCTGTACAAGTTTGTATTTTTCTTCCTTTTCAAAATAGGTGTTAATGATTCGAGTAACTTCATAAACAGAATTGGATTCACGAACATCCTGTTCAGCGATCTTGATAAGTTGCTCGACAAGTTCCTGACTGAGTAGGAATCTTTGCTGTAAGATTTTCTTTAATAAGGCACGCTCCTTTTCAGAAATATCCATGTCTGCATAAGAAATTTCGACAAGCAAGGTTGCCGCAGCAAGATTTAATTGTTCTTCAATTGGAACCTGGTTTTTTTTATCAGTAGAAAAGCTGTTTTCGAAAAATTCTTTGATACTTTTCAGCATTCTCTTATTTCCTAAACTCTGAAAAACATATTGGACTGTTTTTCAAAACCAATGCTGGTTTCTTCTCCATGTCCTGTGACGACAAGCGCATCATCATCGAGAGTATAGAGTCTTTCACGAATGCTTTTTTCAATTTCCTCGTAGGAGCCACCGGGTAAATCGGTTCTGCCGATGGATTGCCTGAAAAGCGTGTCACCAGCCACTAGCAACTTGTGATTCTCAAACCAGAAACTCATGGAGCCGGGCGTGTGACCAGGAGTGTGAATGGCAACACCACCTGCAACATTTAATGCCTGATCATCCTTCAGGTAAAAATCGGGGTCAGGCATTTTGTCTATGCTCTGTCCAAGAAACATCTGGGCCTGCATTTCCGCCATATCCCATAGAGGTTTGTCTGCTTCGTGAAGATAGAGCGGAGCG
>JBECKS010000085.1:0-40040 GCA_040235395.1 Pseudomonadales bacterium
TGACCACCCCATGTCTCCGAGCAGACCTTGGTCAGCGCAGCTGTTAAGGTCGTCTTACCATGGTCAACGTGACCTATTGTTCCTACGTTTACATGCGGCTTATTACGTTCAAACTTTTCCTTTGACATCTTTATTTACCCCTTTAAGGTTTTGGCAAGTTTCAAGTTAGTTATGTATGAAAAAAGTGCTACTTATCAAATTTCTGAATCAATAGTGGAGCTCATAACCGGATTTGAACCGGTGACCTCTTCCTTACCAAGGAAGTGCTCTACCTACTGAGCTATATGAGCTTAATGCCTTAGCTGGTATCAAATTGGAGCGGGCAGCGGGAATCGAACCCGCATCATCAGCTTGGAAGGCTGAGGTTCTACCACTAAACTATGCCCGCACTAAAACATGCCCGCTTAACCCAACAACTAAAAGCGCTAACCCGCTTCCATCAGGCAATACAAGAGAACAGTACACCGCAAACTGGCACTCAGCCCTCAGACACTCAACCACTACCCAGTCATCTAACAAAAACTTACAGATGACATGCTTAAGCTCAAACCAGACGTAAAAAAACAGCATAAACCTAGCTAATAAAAAGCTAATTTACATGCTGCACTTATATATCCAGTCTAATAACCTACTTGACCACTGGTTCCGCACGCTCACCATCAATGATGGTGGAGGGGGGTGGATTCGAACCACCGAAGGCGGAGCCGTCAGATTTACAGTCTGATCCCTTTGGCCACTCGGGAACCCCTCCTAATTCGAGAGGGCGTACATTCTGATTACACCCTTTTTCAAAGTCAACCATTAATCATTGATTTCAAACCAGTTTTTGGGTCTCGTCCTAGAGACTCGCCACCCAGAATATGGAGCTGGTGAGAGGAGTCGAACCCCCGACCGGCTGATTACAAATCAGCTGCTCTACCGACTGAGCTACACCAGCATTTTAAGATCAAATTAATTAACGATGGACGCTGCCCCCAACCGTCAAATGATGCTCGGGGGGCGAAAAAGAGGCGCGATTCTAAGGAATTTATTGGGCAAGCGCAACAACTTTGCAGGGCGAATCCACCCTTGTAACACCTTCCATTTCAGTCATCAGCGATACAAGAACCGCATCAGCCTTTTCAGCATTAGCTGCCTGTTCAAGATCAAGCCAGTAGGCTTCTTTGCTCAAAGTCGTAGTTACAATTTTTGCATGATATCCATTGGATAACATTTTGCTCACCAAACCCTCGGCACTATCACTGGTGGAAAAAATCCCGAGAGAAATGGCATTCATATAGCTTGAATCTGTCATGATATAGCTATCAACCTTTTTTGCCCTGAGCTTCCTAAGCACATCTTCAGCTTTCTCTCTAGATTCGTAAGAAGGAAGATACACTCTATACTTCTGGCTCGAATCAACAGTTACCGTCCTAACCTTTGCACTTAATCCCGATTTTGCTAATCGCTGCCCAATTTCCTCCAGACGAATCTTGGATTCGAAAGGACCGAGAGATGGACAGTAGGGCTCACTAGCAGGCATCTCATTAGCTGTTTGAAAACGTTCTCCCAAGGCAATACGTTCGGCCTTTGACAGCTCGTCAACCAGAACTATTTTCTTTCCCTCTGAAGATTTCTTTTCATTAACTGTCAGATTTGCACGTGAATCCGCAGATTCATCTCCAGTAAGCATCCAGACAAAATATGCCGCGTTAAAAAAGATAAGAATTAGGGCAGGCCACTTAAAAAAGCTATTCATTATTTACTTTCCATCCAAGAACTAAAACCTCATGAGGCACAATGGGATTGTAATGCCAAACGAAGCCCTTGTATCACTAAATCCTGGTTAATTGCAAAATCCTCTATACCTTCTCTTTCCATTAATAAGGCTAACTTCTCAGCATCCCCCCCTGTCAACACCAAAAAAGCCTGCTCATCAGGGAACTGCAAGCCTAGCACGCTCCTCAATCTTAAAATTACAGATAACATTTGAAACATGACTCCATGACACACTGCTGTAGCTGTATCGATGCCAAAATCATCTGAGCACTCAACTGCAGCCGAGTCAAATCTCACTGAATGCGTGCCACCTAGCAATGCATCAATCGACATCTGGAATCCTGGCAATATAAAGCCTCCAAGATGTAGACCATCCGCCTGAACAACATCAACTGTGAATGCGCTACCACAACTAATGACACAACTCAGCCTATTATGCTCATTAAACACAGAAAGAAGTGATAACCACCGGTCAATACCGAGCTTCTCTGGATTCTTATACGCACATCTTAAACCCATGAATTCGCCTTTCACCTGGGGACAAACAGGATCAATTCCTAAACGTAATTTAATTTCAGCTGACAACTCAAGTAATGCAGATTTATTGAGCACAGATGCTAATCCTATAAAAGAAACAGAATTTGCACCCAGCTTCTCAACAAATGCTAAATCTGAAATCATTGTCTCTACAGCATCCCGCATATCCTGCTTGTGTAACACTGCGCCACTCGTTTGAAACTGACCTTCAGAGTAGAGCTGCCATTTCAATCGCGTGTTTCCAACATCAATCCAGAGTTGCATCTACTCCCCTCAAACTCACTTCACCACCATGGAATAGCCTATCTTCACTTCCCAGCTGCAGAATCAAAGCACCTGTCTCGCTTACACCTTTAGAAATACCTTCAAGCCTATCCTTGCCAGCTACTATCACAACCTCTTTCGATAAGTAGGCATCCTTTTCATTCCAGCGCGCTTGAAAGCTTACAAAACCCCTATGTTCAAACTCATCAATATCAACGGCAAGATTGTTCAATATGCTAGCGACCAAAAAATTCCTGTCTAACGAAGAGCTAGAAATGGAGGATAAATCTGTCCAAGCCTGATCAATTTCTCTGGCATCTTCCAAAGCCATATTCACATTAATCCCAAAACCAATAACAACATCACAGAAATCCGTTAAATCTCCTCTCACCTCCAAAAGTATGCCTGCAAGCTTTTTATTTTCATGCAAAAGGTCATTCGGCCACTTAAGCTGAATATTTGAATAAGACATCTCTTCCAAGGCTTTCAAAATGGAAAGACCTACGACAAGACTTAGCCCCTCAAGCTCAACCAAAGGCTTATTGAATCGCAACAAAACAGAACAATAAATATTCTTGGCAAATGGAGAAATCCACCTACGTCCCCTTCGCCCCCTACCTGCTGTTTGACGCTCAGCAACACAAACACTGCTATAAGCTGCTTTCCCAGAGTCCGACAAATCAAGCAAGAACTGGTTAGTTGAATCAATTTCAGAAAAACAAAAAACATCCTTGAACACTTGCCTGGCGTTTCTACTCAAGGACTCCGCAATTATTTTCTTATCCAACAACTGAATGCCGCCGATAACTCGATAACCCTTCCCTGGCACTGACTCAAACTGAATACCAAGCTCCGTTAGTGCTTTAACATATTTCCAAACAGCAGCGCGTGAAACACCCATTAATTCGCCAAGGCTCTGACCTGAATGAAATTCACCATCCGACAAAGCCTGAATCAGAATATCAACCCTTTCTGCTTTAGACACACACGCACCTTAAATGAAAACAACTTCAACTTTATTTGACTGAAGAAAGACCAACAACTTCTGAGTTAAACAAAAACCGAAAATCTTAACCTTTCCTCAAATTTCGTAATTATCTTCATCTTTGAATGTCGCATCAAAAAAATCAGACTCTCCGAACAACTGATGGAAAATCTCCGGCCCTCTTGTAATTCGCGACATAATACGTTCCTTCGTTTCTTTCTGAGCTGAACGACGATGATCCAATCCTTTTTCGATCATGCCTTCCATTATCTCAATCAGATTATTATTAATTTTATTCAAAATGGCAGGATCATCTGCAGCTTCAGGCCCATAACCCAAATCAATCGCCTCTCCAACCTTGTATGTATACTGAATAGGTAAAGGCAACATTCCAATACCTAACCACAAAGGCAGTTTATATTTATCGTGCTTCATATATTTCTGTAAAAACCTTGCAGGAGCACATTGAGAAGTTTCTTCCGCCGTTTTTAACTGATAAACAATATCATCAAGACCAATACAACTAATTGGAATAATTGGAACTTGTGCTCGCAATGCTACTTTTATATAACCTAGATGGTTTTCCCAAAATTGACGAACCTGATATTTTTCATGAGGTGCCTTGACAGTTTCTGCATAGCCCCCAGGATAAACCGAACACAACTCTCCGGCCCTAAGAATATCAATCGCTTGCTCAGCCTCGCCCTCCAGCACCCCAACTGTATTTAACAAAACCCTGAATAAAGGAATCTTGAACAACAATCGGTCACCCAAAGGTCGTACAACTCTACCCCCTTCTTCGTAAACATGTTTGACAACAAAAGCGCCATCAATTCCGTAGGGACCATGGTTGCCTATAATAAGCGCACCGCCCTCAGCAGGAATATTCTCCATACCATAAAACTTAACACGAAAATATTTATCGATCGGCGTTAAATCCTTCATTCGCCTATCAAAATTTTTCAGATCAAGATTTTTCACATAACCATGCTTGCGACCATAAAGCATTGGAAAATATTGTTCGAAACTCATACAAAAAACCTCACAATAATTATTGTTTCAATTTCCTTATCGACGGAACATTTTTGCAGACTTGCTTGCTTTTACAGCAGCCCAAAGCAATCCGCAAGTCACAAGTGCGCTTAACTGTGCAAGCAACTTGTCGCCTGAAGACCAAAAATAAATGGTGGCTACACCACCAGTTCCAGACATCAAAATGGAAAGGAATTGCTGAAATAGATAATAATGTAAAAAACGGGTTTTCCTTTCATCTTTTACATTAATCTGCAAATCACCCTTCTTCGCCTTATCAATGACATAGCGCGCACTATCTACTGTCTGCAAAGCTCCCATACCAAAACCTAACATGTTATTCCTGACAGTACTCTGCCAATCACCACTACCACTCATAACAAAACGTTGCAAATAGGGTCGAATGACATCAAAGGGTTTAATGTCTGGATCGATTTCATACACCAGACCTCCTAACATAATTAACATCCTGCCCATCATCATAACGTCTTGAGGCAATTGAAATGATTCCCTGATTTCGTCGTAGGATATATCAAGATGTTGCAAATCATCCAAAATCATTAGTGCAAAATCCTGATTTAACTCAATGTTATCCAAAGAAAAGTTATCGAGCCTTATCCCGCCCTCAAGAATAAATTCATAAACATAGTCGATGAGTTTTTCAACCAACGCATCATCTGCATGGGGCGTTAGGTATTTTACTTTTCTTAAACCACTCATGATTCGACGCGAATTACGCGTCAAACCACCAAAAACCAAATCGATGACTCCCTGCCTCAGCACAGGATTTAGCTCAACAACCGAACCAAAATCAATCAAGGTAATGGATGCATCCACATTAACTAGAATATTTCCAGGATGCGGATCACCATGAATTAATCCATCTTTGAAAACCATCTGGCAGAAAGCTTCCAGTATCCGTTTAGCAACTAATTTTCTATCAATATCAAGTTCATCAAGTTTTCGGTAATCATTCGCCTTGATACCTTCGACATACTCCATAACCAGCACGTGCTCACTGGAATATTTCGTGTAGACCTTAGGAACATGTATATGCTTAAGCGTTGAAAAATTTTTATAGAAATTAGTTAAGTGATCGCTTTCCTTGCCGTAATCCAGCTCATCCATAATAGCAAGGTTAATTTGTTCCTGAGCACGTTTTAAACCTCTAACATTCAGGAAAAAATCCGTAATTTTTACAATCTGATTAAAAGTTCTTAAATCCTCTTTTACTTCCTCTTCAATCCCAATGTGCTGTACTTTTACAGCAACTCGCTCGCCCGAACGTAAACGCGCCTCATGCACCTGCGCCAAGGAAGCTGCTGCAAGCGCTTCAGCATTAAAATTGCTGAATACCTTTTCTATTGGCCTACCTAAATCTGATTCAATACGTTTAATGATATTTTCTACGGATCTTTGAGGCACTTTGTCCTGCAGCGCCTCAAGCTCTTCCCTAAACTCTTCTGGCACAGCAAAACTGACCACGCTAATCAACTGCCCAAACTTGACAAACAAACCCTGCACTTTGATTGCAGTGTTATACATACGCTTGGCATTTCGTTTTAAAACACGACTATAAGCAGCTTCCTGCCATTTTTGAGTAGTGAAGTAAGTTGTGAGTTTAAAAAACAGAAAACTGCTGATTACCATAAAAGTCGTAGAATGGGCACGCAAAGCTCTGAATCGCGGGCGCTTGATTGACTCATGCGCCTCCTTTCTCAAACGAAGGTAATCTGTCTGAGTATATTCAGGTGTTGCTGTTCCTGATTTGATAGCCTCCCTTCGCTCAGCCAGACGATTCTTTTGAAGTTGTCTAATAGCCTCTTCGTACTCAACCTTAGTCAGCTTTCTATGAGGGGCATAACCCCTAAAAGAACGGTTTTGCTTTTTTTTATTTTCTAAATCGAAGCGATAATTAACCTTGGGTCTAACAAAAGCCTTCTGCGCTTTCCCTTTCAAACTTTCACTTTGACGAGCCTTTAAATTAGAACCCTCATTGCTGGAAAATTTTTGCAGCGGATCCAGCTTAGCTTTCCTTGCCTTCAGGTTTTCATTGAGTTCTTTGGAGTCTGAACCAATACCATCCAAACCTGATGAATGTTTTTCACCTTGAAGACCTGAATTTTCAACACGCACGTCAGGGGTCGAAGCACTTACCTTGCTATCGACACCTTCAGTGGCTTTATTGTTTGAATTGTATTGACTACCGTCGGAGGGCATCAAAAAGGACTCCCAAAATCCAGCTCTACACTCCCTTTCCTATGCCGAAACTCAAGACCTTCAGGAAGACTCCCTTAAGAGCGGGGGGTCGGGAAAGGAGTCAAACAGTATAAAAGCCTACTGTTATAAAAGCCATTCAGTGGAACAGTGGAATCACGCATAAAACAAAAGGCACAGTCAGGAATCACCCGATGTGCCTCTGTTGTTTGGCCTGATAAAAGGCCCGGAGAAATACGTCCTTAACTCAATAACTAGACGCTAGCTTTAGGAGCGGCCTTCTTTGCTGCAGCCTTTTTAGGTGCGGCTTTCTTGGCTTTAGGAGCAGCCTTCTTTGCTGCTTTTTTAGGGGCTGCCTTCTTAGCTTTAGCTGCTTTTTTAGGGGCTGCCTTCATCCCTGCCTTCTTAAGAAGTTCTTTCTCACGCTTCTCAACTTTCTTGGTAACATCCTTAACACTTTTCTCAAGCTGCTTCTGGTATTCCTTAAGTTTCTTAGCGTATTTGTTTTCCATAGCCTTGTTAATCTGAGCCTTAGCCTTCTCAACCTGACTATCCACTTCATCTTCTATACGCTTTCTCAATTCTGCCTCTTTCTCGTTCAGCTTTTCTCTTACCTTGCTTTCTGTTTCAGAGATTTTCTCTCTTAACGACTCAATCTGTTCTTCAATTTTAGCCTGAGTCATTTCTTCACGTCTTTTCTCAACCTGCACTTTTGCCGATTCAAAGGCTTCTTTAGCCTCTTCTAAAGCAACTTCACTAGCAGCAGTTGCCCTAATTTGTGCACGCTTACGCGCTTCTTCTACTTTAGTTCTCTGTACTTTTACACGGTCTTGTGCTTTTTCCAGTTGTTCTTCCAGTTTATTAACCAGATCACTTGCACGATCCAGTGCCGATTTTGCTCGATTACTTGCTTTTTTAGCAGCCATGATATTTCTCCGATAAATGTATTAATCAAGATTTGTCTAGCGTTGTGCAGTAACCCAAACTACAAGCAATTTCTTGGTCATACTTGGGCTTAAGCTCAAGTTCTTCGCCAAATGCCATTGGGGGTCCTTCTTCCAACCATCAATGCTGGTGGTCAAGAGGCGCGCATTATGCCAGAAAACTTCCCCTTGAAAAGACTTTGTACTACAAAAAATACAAAAAAATAAGGGTTTTTATAGCCCACTTGGTGCATCTTGCCACATAAGTGCGCAAATCCTATTGAGCCCTCCCAAAAACCGCACAGAAAAGTCGCACTACTACCACAAGCTAGCAAGTTTAGATTTTTCCCACACCCAAACTTGGATAGAATCATCTCAGCAAGTAACTATTTCGAGGCAAGGATATGCAGAAATTACCTTCAGTCAGTGCTCGTGAGTTCATGAGTGAGCACATCCACACCGTTAAACCAGAGACCAATATAGTCGATGCCATCAAGTTAATCATCGAACCTAAAATCTCAGGCCTCTGTGTTATTGATGACGAGAACAACCTCTTGGGAGTAATTTCAGAGGTAGACTGTCTTAGAGCCATTCTAGATGGCAGCTACTATGGCGAGGTTGGCGGTCACGTCTCTGATTACATGACCGCAAATGTCCAAAGCGTCAGCAGTGAGATAGCCATCATCGATATCGCAAAACTGATACTGGATAACAATCGGCGGAGAATGCCTGTGGTTGAAAACGGTAAACTCGTTGGCCAGTTCAGTATACGCAGCATCCTGAATGCCATCATTAATATGGAAGGTCGTCGTAAAACCTGAACTTGGTTACCAGTCCTTTTCCCTAAGATCCCATTCTCTAGCCAAATAGATGAATGGTGTGTCGATAAGGGCAATGATGACCTTGAATACGTATTTCGCCATTGCCAACTGCATTGCAGTAATAAAATCCACAATGCCCCACCAAACCACGAAACCATAAATAAACGTATCAATAAGTTGGGAAATCATCGTCGAGGCATTATTCCTTAGCCAAAGGTGCTTTCCTGCTGTCTTCTCTTTGAAAAAATGGAATAACCACACGTCTGCATGCTGGCTTATGAGATAGGCTAATAAGGAACCAAGTACAAACCTGGGAGTAAAATCAAAAAGCGTTGCCATAGCCTGATGAATTTTACTGGAGAAACCGGCAACCTTTGGATCGCTCGCTGGCGCAAACTGTAAGCTCAGCGAAATCATGCCAATAATCATCACGCTAACCACAAAACCGATCATGACAGCACGATTTGCTTCCCGCTTACCATATTTTTCACTCAGCAAGTCTGTTGAGAAATAAATACCGGAATAGAGGATTACACCAATACTGGTGGTCATACCCATCACTTCCGTCAACTTGGGACCTTGAAGATTGGCAAGTAACAGACTTAGGACAACGCTCGCGTAAAGCCCCTGCTTACCAAAGAAATGAAAAAGGAGAACAGCCGAACCTAAATCGGCACAGACTGTAAAAAGCCAAAGTGAGGTATTCCAATCCATGACTCATACTCCCTCACTTTGATTGATTTTACAAAGCTCTAACCCTGATTACGCCATTAACTGCTGCAATCTTCTCCAACAATTCCTGAGTGGGTTGTACATCAACATCAAGAATATTGTATGCAACATCACCACGGCTTTTATTTAACATGTCGATGACGTTAATGTTTTCATCAGCCAGAATAGAAAGCACATTGCCCAACATTTTAGGAACATTGTTATTCGAGAAAGTGATTCTGTGCCCTGTACTTCTTTCCAAAGTTAAAGCTGGGAAGTTCACTGAGTTCTTGATATTTCCATTCTCTAGAAAGTCTATTAACTGATCTGCTGCCATGATGGCGCAGTTATCCTCAGCTTCAGCAGTACTCGCACCCAAGTGCGGCATGGAAATGCAATCACTTCGACCAATTAACTCGGGGCGAGGGAAATCAGAAATATAAGCAGAAATCTTTTTATCATCAAGCGCTTTAACAACAGATGCTACATCAACGATTTCATCGCGAGCAAAGTTCAGTAATTTAAGACCAGACTTTGCAGAAGCCAGCACATCAGCATTCACCATGCCTCTTGTTGAATCCAGAGCAGGCACATGAATCGTCACAAAGTCAGACTTAGCAAACAATGAATGCAGGTTTTCCATTTTCTCAACACGATTAGGCAAGCGCCATGCTGCTTCGATTGAAAGCGCTGGGTCAAAACCAACCACTTTCATTCCAAGATCAAGTGCCATACTTGCCACAAGCGAACCAATCGCACCCAAGCCAACAACGCCCAAGGTCTTTCCAGTAACTTCTGTTCCTTTGAAACGTTTTTTCTCTGCTTCTAACAATTTACCCATTGCAGCAGCATCTTTTTCCTCAGTCAGGCTTTCAACGTATTGAACGCCTTGAACAATACCTCTTGAACCCAAAAGCAAACCCGTTAAAACCAGTTCCTTCACGGCATTAGCATTTGCACCAGGTGTATTAAAAACGACGATGCCTTTCTCCGTGTAATCATTTACAGGAATATTATTTACGCCCGCACCTGCTCGACCAACTGCCAATAAAGTATCAACCACATCATCCATAGACATTTTGTAAGAACGCAACATGATGGCATCAGGATGAGCAATATCACCACCCACTTCATAGCTTTCTCTAGGAAATCGATTTAAACCCAGTATAGAAATCGAGTTGTGTGTTTTTACCTTAAACATAACGAAACCCTTGAATTGTTATTTAACTGATTGATATGCCCAACTTAACCACGGCATTAATGCTTCAAGATCACTACTTTCAACGGTAGCGCCGCACCAGATTCTCAAACCATCGGGCGCATCACGGTATGCACCAATATCATAAGCAACTGCTTCAGAATCAAGCAGCTTAATCATGGATTTAATCTGTGCAGCATCTAGTCTTAATTTCAAACACACACTGGTGTTTGAACGAATACTTGCATCCTCTGCAAGAAAGTCTATCCAGTCATTCTCTTGAACAAATTTTTCAAGCACGGCTAGATTTTTATTTGAGCGTTTAATCAATGATGAAAGACCACCAACGCTATCAACCCATGACAATGCATCCAGATAATCCTCTACCGCAAGCATTGAGGGCGTATTAATTGTTGCACCATTAAAGATATCCTCAATAAGCTTTCCACCTTTTGTCATTCTGAAAATTTTCGGCAAAGGTCTATCAGGCACATAAGACTCAAGACGTGCAACTGCTCGAGGACTTAAAATCAATACTCCGTGTGCACCTTCTCCACCTAACACTTTTTGCCAACTATAGGTAGCAACATCGATTTTTGACCAAGGAATATCCATAGCAAAAACAGCTGAGGTTGCGTCACAGATTGTTAAGCCCTCGCGCTCATCCGAAATCCAGTCGGCGTTATTAACTTTTACACCTGATGTGGTTCCATTCCAGGTGAAAACAATATCATGGGCAGGATTGGTCTTGCTTAAATCAGGAAGTTTGCCGTAGTCAGCTTTAAATTCATTCACATCCTTTAACTTTAATTGTTTAACAATGTCAGTTAACCAACCTTGACCAAAAGATTCCCAATAACAAACATCAACAGGACGTTCACCTAACAAAGACCACAGAGCCATTTCCATTGCGCCTGTATCGGAAGCCGGCACAATACCCAACAAGTAATCTTCAGGCAGTCCTAATAAACGTTTACTGTCATCAATGGCTTTTTTTAACTTTGCTTTACCAATGCTAGAGCGGTGTGAACGTCCAAGGCTTACCGTATCAAGACCCGCCAAACTATATCCTGGTCTTTTGCTACAGGGTCCAGATGAAAAATTAGGATTGGACGGTTTTAATTCAGGTTTCATTTCAGCTGTCATAAATGCGAACTCACAAAAATCAAATTAGACATTAATTTTTCAAAGAAAATTTATTCAATTAAATGACCAAGCTTTCCTTTCTTGGTTTCCAGATAACGCTCATTATGAGTGTTATGCCCTTTCTTGAGGGGAATTCTTTCAACGACTTCAACACCCATACTTTCAAGCGCTTCCACTTTCCTTGGGTTATTGGTCATCAAACGTACCCGCTCAATCCCAAGATGCTCAAGCATATCCTTACACATGCTGTAATCCCTTTGGTCTGCATGAAATCCAAGTTGCTCATTAGCCTGCACTGTATCTGCACCTTCATCCTGCAATGCGTAGGCTTTGATTTTATTTAAAAGACCAATGCCTCTGCCTTCCTGTCTGAGATAAAGAACTGCACCGCAACCGGTATCTGCCACCTTTTCCAGCGCCGCCTGAAGCTGAGGACCACAATCACAACGAAGACTGAACAAGGCATCGCCTGTGAGACATTCAGAATGCAAACGCAATAACGGAATCTGGTCCTTAGACAGGGATTCAAGACCCTTTGCCATTACGACATGCTCTTTCCCTGTTTCCTCATCAAGAAAACCCAACAACTCAAATTCACCCCATTGAGTCGGTAAGTGTGATGAAGCAATAAATTTCACTGACATGAGAGCAGTTACCTATGTGGTTCAGGTCAAGGATTGAAAAGGAGCGCGATTGTATCAAAAAGGTTTCAAAGGGCGAAATGAAGCCTGTTCAAATAAGCGTGAAAATCATTAATAAAGCCAATCCATCATATAAACAGAGAGAAAAAGGATGACCCAGGCAAACAGTCCAGCAATAACGTCATCCAGCATGATGCCCAAACCACCTTTTACCTGCCTGTCAAAATAGGCTATTGGCCAAGGCTTCCAGATATCAAAAAGCCTGAATAAGGCAAAACCCATAAATACCGTAATGACATTGTCTGGAATGGCAATCATGGTAATGAGGTAGCCCACAATTTCATCCCAGACAATGCCCGAATGATCATGGACTTGCAGATCCCTGGCACAACGATCGCAAATGTATATTCCAATCCCCGTGAAAAGAACAACAGCAAGCAGATACAAAGGTAAGGGCAATTGACATAGCACCAGATAAACAGGGATAGCGACAAGCGTTCCCACCGTACCTGGTGCTTTTGGGCTAGCTCCCGCACCAAAACCAAAAGCCATAATGTGAATTGGGTTTTTCCAGCTGGAGGCTGGCATGTTCAACTTCATAATGCTGTCTTAAGCCTTTATTTAAAAATGTTGATATCCGGCAACCGCCACAGGCGCACCACTCTGCTCATAAATCATGGTATTGCCCTGCTTCTGAAAACCGCCAATCACTGATAAGGGCAAAGCAAGCTCTTGTGCCCATTGCTCTACTGCGCTCAGAGCCGACTCACTAACAGCAAAACATAATTCATAATCATCTCCACCAGAAAGCATGAGCTCCCTCGCATCAATAGATGATAGCTGTTGTAAATCCTGATGGACTAGCAGATTCCCGGTATCAATTTTTGCAGAAAGTTTACTCGCCCTACAAAGATGACCAATTTCAGATAGTAGCCCATCTGAAATATCAATCGCGCAACGCACGCCCAAATCATATAAACCTAAAGCAAACTCCAATCTTGCTTCAGGTCTTAGAAATCGCAACTGAGCTGACTGACTTTTAAACTTTCCCTTTTTATATTCTTGCAGCCCCAGTGCTGCCAAACCAAGATGACCTGTAACACAGATCAAGTCATTTTCTTTTGCAGCATCTCGTCTTAAAAATTTCCCGGCATCAACAACACCATTAAGCTGAATCGAAACACTTAAAGGCCCTCGACTCATATCGCCACCAACCAACACCAAGCGATGTTGATTTGCTAATTCAAAAAGCGAATCAGAAAAAGACTTCAACCAAAGCTCATCTTTTTCAGGAAGTGTTAAAGAGAGCGTAAAACTATGGAGACTAGCTCCCATTGCAGCTAAATCACTAAGATTTACAGCAAGTGATTTATACGCAATATCAGCAGCACTACCATCTTCTGGAAAGTGAACACCTGCTACTAAAGTATCGACACAAGTCACAAGCTGCTTTCCTGCCGTTAACTCAAAAACAGCGGCATCATCACCAATACCAAGAGTGATATTTTTCTGTTCAGAAAAAGTCTGATTTTTGCTGTTGATAAAAAAAGACTGAATTAGCTCGAATTCGTCCATAACTGATTAACTGGTTTTAGAAAAAATTATGACTTTTCAGCACACTCAGGTGCTCGAAAATCCTGAGCAAGTTTATCAAGCACACCGTTAACGTAACGGTGACTATCCTCGCTTCCAAAAACCTTTGCTAGCTCAATGGCTTCATTAATAACAACACGATAAGGAATATCAACGCGTTCTTTTAATTCAAAACTGGCAATTCTAAGAATCGCCAGGGTAACTGGATCAAGTTCCTTTATCTTTCTATCAGCATATGCAATAAAAGCTTCATCAAGGGATTCAACTTGATTTACAACGCCCGACATTAATTCCCTGAAGTAATCCATATCGACTTTTTTCATATCGTTTTCTTCAAGAAACTGACTTTCTATTTCGCTAACAGATGTTCCTGTCATCTGCCATTGATAGAGCCCTTGCATGGCAAATCGTCTTGCCTTGTGGCGTGCGGATGGTTTGACTTGATTCATGGATTACATTTGTCTTAGTAGACTAAGCATTTCAATTGCACTCAAACAGGCTTCCTCACCTTTGTTACCAGCCTTAGTACCTGATCTTTCAATCGCCTGCTCAATGGTATCAACAGTCAACACACCAAAAGCTACAGGAATTTCTGATTGTAAGGAAACCTGCGAGATTCCTTTTACACATTCACCTGCGACATATTCAAAATGCGGGGTGCCACCACGAATCACTGCACCCAGTGTGATAATGGCATCATAATTTCCACTCGTTGCCATTTTCTTAACCGCAAGGGGTAATTCGAAGGCACCAGGTACACGCACTATGGTTATATCCTTATCATTGACGCCATGTCGCTTCAAAGTATCGAGCGCACCTGATAACAGACTTTCCACCACAAAACTGTTAAAACGAGCAACCACAATGCCATACCGGCCTGTACAATTCTTGAAATCACCTTCTATTGTTTTCATAACGATTCCTGCTTTTCAATTAACCAAAGAAAAATTTAATTAAATACTTTCAATATATTCCACAATTTCCAAATCAAAACCTGATAAGGCATTAAAGCGCATCGGCGAACTTAACAAGCGCATTTTGCTAATACCAAGGTCACGTAAAATCTGAGAGCCAGAACCAATTCGCTTACTCGCTTCATTTTGCGTCATTACATTACCAAATAAAGTGAACTGGTCCTTTGAAGACATGGCATGACCAAACATCAATAACACACCGCTTTCTTCCTTGGAAATAAATTCCAGACTCTTATGCGCACTCCATGAAAAACGGTCAGGCAACTCAACACCTAAAGCATCACGCCACACATCCAGATATTGCGCACGAACAACTGGAACCGAGGCTTGACTATTCACATCACCCTTCACCATTGCCAGATGTGTTTCGTTATCTACTAAATCCTTATAAACGACAGCAAGAAAATTCCCGTGTTGTGTCTGAATCTCTTCTTCAGAAATTCTCTCTACGGTTTTTTCATGAAATAAACGGTAATGAATTAAATCCGCAATCGTACCAACCTTAAGATTGTGTTTCTGTGCAAATGATTCCAGATCAGAACGACGCGCCATGGTGCCATCTTCATTCATCACCTCTACTATCATGGCAGCTGGTTCAAGACCTGCAAGTCGAGCCAAATCACAACCAGCTTCTGTATGCCCAGCACGGTGTAAAACACCACCGGGTTCAGCCATCAAAGGAAAGATATGCCCAGGTTGCACAATATCACTCGGTTTTGCATTCGGAGAAACCGCTGCCTGAATCGTGCGAGCCCTATCTGCAGCAGAAATACCTGTGGTTACGCCCTGCGCGGCTTCTATAGATAAGGTGAAATTGGTTCCATGCTGCGCATTATTATTGTTAACCATGAGTGGAAGATTCAATTGCTTACACCTTGCCTGACTCAATGTTAAACAAATCAATCCACGCCCTTCCTTTGCCATGAAGTTCACATCTTCAGGGCGCACACAGGAAGCGGCCATCACCAGGTCACCTTCATTTTCCCTGTCTTCGTCATCCATCAAGACAACCATCTTGCCATGACGAATATCTTCAATTAATTCTTCAGGTGTATTCAATTTCATTTTTAATCCTAAACCTTTTTAAAATTAGTTTTTCAAAAAACCATGCTCTGCAAGAAAACCTTCCGTTATTCCAATTTTGCCTGTCTTCGCTTCGCCCGTTAACAAACGTTCGAGATACCTAGCAATCACATCCACTTCAAGATTAACCTCAACCCCGGGCTTCCACTGACTTGCTGTTGTTCTTTCAGCGGTATGGGGAACAATATTGAGATAAAAATTATTCAACTCTACGTCATTAACTGTAAGGCTTATGCCATCAACACAAATCGAACCTTTTGCAGCAATGTATTTTGCCAACTCTTCTGGCACTTCAATCACATAACGAATTGCCCTGCCATCATCAAAACTTCTGATGATTTTCCCCAAACCATCCACATGTCCACTCACCAGATGACCACCAAGGCGAGAAGTGGGTGTTAAAGCTTTTTCAAGATTTACCTTTGAGCCCGCTTTCAGATTTCCAAGCGATGTATGACGAATGGTTTCAGCAGACACATCAGCGTCAAAACTTTTTTCCCCCAACTTAATGGCTGTCAAACAAACACCATTAACTGCAATGCTGTCGCCAATTTTTACATCACTCATGTCTAGCTCACCTGTCTGCACCTGCAAACAGAAATCCTCGCCTTTTGAATTCACAGCGACAATGGAGCCTAAACTTTCAACAATACCTGTAAACATTTTAAAAACCGTATCGTAAACGCAGGTCCTGACCAAACTGACGAGATTCAAGCAAGTGAAGTTGATACCTATCTCGCATGTTTTCAATCTTGCTGATTTCCAACAAGGATCGTGCTTTATCACCTAAAATCACGGGCGCCATATAAATAAAAAGTTCATCAACCAGTTTTTTCTCAATCAATGCACCTGCCAGTGAAGCACCGGCTTCCACCCAGACTTCATTGATTTCTTTTTCTGCAAGAAGATACATAAGCTTATTCAAATCAACCTTGCCTTGTTCATCAGCATCCACAACCCAATCACTTGTATTGTCCAGACCAACCGTTACCGTTTCCGTCTGGAAAATTCTTGCATCTCTTGAAATCCTGTTTTTGCTATCAATCACACAACATAATGGCTGCCTTACCGGAACACCATTTTCCAAACGCGCTGTCATGGCAGGGTTATCAGTCAGTATGGTTGCACTTGCCGTAAGAATTGCATCAGAACGTGCACGCCAGAAATGCACATCATTTCTTGCTGCCTCACCCGTAATCCATTTGCTTTCGCCATTATGTAAAGCTGTTTTGCCATCGAGACTCATTGCCAGTTTCAAACGCACAAAAGGCAGGCCTACTTCCATACGTTTAACAAATCCAGCATTCAACTCACGTGCTTGCGTTTCCAGCAAGGGAGTAACAACTTCAATCCCGGCAGCCTTTAACTTCTCAAAACCCTTACCTGAGACATGAGGCGCAGGATCTTTCATTGCGCACACAACCCGTGCAACTCCAGCTTTAATTAAAGCATCGGCACATGGACCCGTTTTACCTGTATGCGAGCAAGGTTCCAGACTGACATAAACACAAGCACCTAGTGCATCTTCCACTTTCTTTAAATTCTTTAAAGCAACGATTTCAGCATGTGCCTCACAAGCTTTTTCATGCCAACCTTCAGCAAGCAATTCATGATTTTTTGTAATCACGCAGCCCACTCTTGGATTTGGCGATGCTGTGAACAAACCTTTCTCTGCGAGGCGAATGGCTCGCATCATCATTTGACGATCAAAGCTGTCTTGCGAAGTTGCTGACATTATTTTTTCGATGTTTCTTTCTTGAGACGATCAATCTCAGCTTTGAACTCGCTGACATCCTGAAAACTACGATAGACAGAAGCGAAACGCACATAGGCAACACCATCAAGTTCCCGCAACACACCCATAACCAACTCACCAACCTGCTGGCTTGGCACTTCCCGTTCGCCACTTGCTCGCAAGGATTGCTTGATGCGATTTACAGCAGCATCAATCTGTTCTGTATTAACCGGTCTTTTTTCAACCGCACGCTGAATTCCAGAAAGCAACTTGTTTTCATCAAAGGGCTGTCTTGTACCATCAGACTTCACCACATTGGGCATGACTAATTCAGCACGCTCGAAAGTTGTGAATCTATCACCGCAAGTCAGGCATTCCCGACGACGACGCACCTCACCACCTTCCGCTACAAGACGCGAATCAATTACCTTGGTATCAATTGCATCACAGAAAGGACAGTGCATCGCTTGGTTCTCAAATATTAATGTTGATAAACAGGAAACTGTTTACACAATTTGGAAACTTTTTCTTTCACTTCTTCAATAACTGCCTGGTTGTTAATATCGTCAAGCACATCAGCAATCCAGTTCGCCAGCAATTCTGCTTCAGCTTCTTTAAAACCCCTACGAGTCATTGCAGGTGTTCCAATACGCAAACCACTCGTCACAAATGGCGAACGCGGATCATTAGGCACGGCGTTTTTATTCACGGTGATATGTGCTGAACCTAAAGCAGCGTCTGCATCTTTTCCTGTTATATCCTTGCTAATCAGGCTTAACAGGAAAAGATGGTTATCAGTACCGTTTGAAACGATTTCGTAAGAACGCTTTTTCAAGGTTTCTGCCATCACTTTTGCATTCTTCACTACTTGCTTTTGGTAAGTCTTGAACTCATCTGACATAGCTTCCTTGAAGCAAACCGCTTTTGCTGCAATCACATGCATCAAAGGTCCGCCTTGACCACCAGGGAAAACGGCAGAATTGATTTTCTTCTCGATAGCTTCATTCGCTTTCGCCAGAATCAATCCACCTCTTGGACCACCCAAGGTTTTATGCGTTGTAGTGGTGGTGACATCAGCAATCTTCACAGGGCTTGGATATTCACCCGCAGCTACCAGACCAGCTACATGCGCCATATCCACCACCAGATATGCACCCACTGCATCAGCGATATCCCTGAAACGTTGCCAATCGACAATACGTGCATAGGCAGAAAAACCCGCCATGATCATTTTTGGTTTATGTTCTTTTGCCAAGGCCTCAACCTGTTCGTAATCAATTTCACCGGTTTCTGGATTTAAACCATATTGATAGGCCTTATACATTTTCCCCGAAAAGTTCACGCTGGCACCGTGGGTAAGGTGACCACCATCAGCAAGGCTCATTCCCAGCACCACATCTCCCGGCTCTAGCAATGCCATATAAACAGCAGCATTGGCTTGAGAACCTGAATGAGGCTGCACATTGGCAAAGTCAGCACCAAAGAGAGCTTTAGCTCTGTTTATGGCAAGATCTTCAGCCTTATCTACATATTCACAGCCACCGTAATAACGCTTACCGGGGTAACCTTCTGCATATTTATTAGTGAGCACCGAACCCTGAGCCTCCATCACACGTGGGCTCGCGTAGTTCTCAGAGGCAATCAGCTCGATATGATCCTCCTGACGCTTCTCCTCCTCCTGAATAGCTGCCCACAGTTCAGGATCAAAACTTTCGATGGTCATATCTTTGGTAAACATGCTTTCCTCACTTTTGCGTTGAAATAGATGGAGATGGGCTAAGGGCGGCTATTCTAACCGATTCAACCTATCTATAAATACATTGTTTCTCAAACTAGCCTGAGAAAAACTCATCTTGGGAATTTGTCGGCGAACAAGCTAGAATCCGCACAGTTTCACTCTTTTTATTTATTTCTTCATTCTTCAATTGAGGTCGTATGGCGCAGTACATCTATACCATGAACCGTGTGGGTAAGACGGTTCCTCCTGGCAAACACATCCTGAAAGACATCTCCCTTTCCTTCTTCCCGGGCGCCAAAATTGGTGTGTTGGGTCTTAATGGCTCTGGAAAATCCACGCTCCTGAAAATCATGGCAGGCCTTGATACTGAAATCGAAGGTGAAGCCCGTCCACAACCCGGTATCAAGATTGGCTATCTGCCCCAAGAGCCCCAATTGAATGATGATGAAGATGTTCGTGCAAATGTTGAGGAAGGCGTTGCCGAAATCAAACAGCTACTTCTCGATTTTGACGATATTAATGCCAAATTCGCTGAACCCATGAGCGATGAGGAGATGAATGAGCTGCTGGAAAAACAGGCAGACTTACAGAATGCCATCGATGCCGCCAATGCCTGGGATCTGGATCGTACCCTTGAAATTGCAGCCGATGCGCTCCGCCTTCCACCCTGGGACGCCAAGGTGAAGAATCTCTCAGGTGGTGAAAAGCGTCGAGTGGCACTGTGTCAATTGCTGCTCTCAAATCCCGATATGCTTCTTCTCGATGAGCCTACCAACCATCTTGACGCAGAAAGCGTGGCATGGCTCGAAAAATTCCTGTGCGACTTCAAGGGAACAGTTGTTGCCATTACTCACGATCGCTACTTCCTTGATAACGCTGCCGAATGGATTCTGGAACTGGATCGTGGTCACGGCATTCCTTATCAAGGAAATTACTCATCATGGCTGGAACAGAAAGAAGCACGACTGGAAATGGAAGAACGACAGCAGGCTTCACACAATAAAGCCATCAAGGCAGAACTTGAGTGGGTGCGTTCCAATGCCAAAGGTCGCCAAAGTAAAAGCAAAGCACGTCTTGCGCGCTTTGATGAATTGAACTCAAGAGAATTCCAGAGCCGTAACGAAACCCAGGAAATCTATATTCCACCCGGACCGCGTTTGGGCGATTCCGTTATCGACGTAAAAGGCATCAGCAAATCCTTTGAAGATAAACTGCTCTATGAGAATTTAAGTTTTACCGTGCCTCCTGGTGCCATTGTCGGCATCATCGGGCCAAATGGCGCAGGTAAATCCACGCTCTTTAAAATCATCACCGGCGCAGACAAACCCGACGCTGGCGAAGTAATTGTTGGTGATACGGTTAAATTTGCCTACGTTGACCAGAGTCGAGAAAACCTGGATGGCGACAAGACAGTTTGGGAAGAAGTGTCAGACGGACTCGACAACATCATCATCGGTTCCTACGAAGTATCCTCGCGCGCCTATGTTGGTCGTTTCAATTTCAAAGGTGGTGACCAACAGAAACGTGTGAAGGATTTATCAGGCGGTGAAAGAAATAGATTACATCTTGCTAAGCTTCTGAAACAGGGCGCCAATGTCTTACTTTTAGACGAACCTACCAATGATCTGGATGTAGAAACCTTACGCGCACTCGAAGAAGCATTGCTTGCTTTCCCGGGTTGTGCCATTGTTATTTCACACGATCGCTGGTTCCTTGACAGGATTGCAACACACATTCTTGCATTCGAGGGTGATAGCGAAGTAGAGTTCTTTGAAGGTAGCTACACGGAATTTGAAGCCTGGAGAAAGAAAACCCTTGGCGACAATGCGGGCCCTAAACGCATCAAGTATAAGAAACTTTCTGGATAAGAACTTATCTAAAAGAATAAAAAATAATAGGTATTGCTTATGCCTGATAAAGAAAGAAGACAGTTCACACGCTTCCCCTTTGAAGGAATCATTCAGTTTTCTCATGATGGCGTTAGCTACCAGGCTAAGCTCGTCGATATTTCATTAAAAGGCGTACTATTTGAACTCAAAGAAAACTGGGACATCGGTAAAGTTGAACAAGTGGAATTTCATTTGCTGATTAACGAACAGAGTCTTGAAATTTCTTTTACTGGTGACATCGTTCATATCGAAGATAAGCGCATCGGTATCAGCATTGAACACATCGATATCGAAAGTGCCAGCCATCTAAAACGTCTGGTTGAATTGAATCTTGGTGATTCACTGCTTCTCGCCAGAGAACTCAATGCAATGTTTTATTAAAAAGGGTTTCTATTAAATCGCTAGAAAAACCTTAATCACATCGCACAACTCATCCAGGCTTGCCGCTTTATTCTGCTGATACCAGTAATGGCTCAACCGTGCTGAAGATTTTACCAAGGCCAATTGCATCGCCTTGTCTTCATGCTTTTCAAGACCTGATTCAAAACTTCCGATTAGCTGACTCACGACATTTGCCAACTGTTTCTCATCAAGCGGTTTATGTTGATCGGCCCATTCAAGTGCAAGCTTGGTACTCAGCTCAACAATTTGTGCCTCTGGATTCTGGTTAAAAAGTGACATCAACTCATCCATATAAATTCTCCTTTTCCAAAGAACTGATCAAGAAAAAAACACACTATGTGAAATATCATCCTTGATGATACGTGTTTTGTTAGCAGGCACACTTTCATCTTCATAGCCAAATGCTATTCCAAAAAGAATGGCATGATGATCCGGAATACCCAGTATGCGTTTTGGAATATCTGGATAATGTCGCATGCTACCCATGGCGCAACTGGCAACACCATGTGCTGTCATGGCAAGCATTAAATTCTGTGCATACATCCCAATATCAACCGCAACAGAAACACCAAAATGTTTTTCCATACAGATAAATGCGATATGTGGCGCATCAAAGAGCTCATGATTTCTAAGCAGGGCTCTAAAACGACCTTGTTTATCATCGCGAGCAATCCCCATGTTGTTATACAACTCCACTGCACAATCCACTTGCCGCTGTCTATATTCACCTTCATGTCTGGGTGTTTCAGGAAATTCAGGACTGGGTAAGTTACCAGCGCTGACGGTTTTTACTAACTCTTCAGAAATCTGATTACGCTTTTCTCCTGAAGCGACATACACTTTCCACGGCATAATATTGCAATTTGAAGGCGCCTGTTGTGCGAGATCGAAAATATTTTTCAAGGTTTCTTCTGGAACTGGTTTATCAAGAAAACCTCGTACTGATCGACGAGAACGAATGGCTTCCGCCAACGTCATTGCAGGGTCAAGTTGATTCATATTATTTTCCTTTCTTACTTCCTTCATTTTCAGCCTTCCATAGACATCATCAGGAAACCGCTAAAGGCCGCATTGCTTGGTCTTAATGATGCATCCACAAACATTTTCATGTGATTGATACGGTCTCGATATTCCTGATAAAAATCCCATGATGGTTTTGGCGAGTAATGCAAATCATCCATGGAAAAAGTCTTCAGTACATTCTTACATGTCGTGGGTTTGATGAACACTTCATAATCAGGCGAATAGTAAGCACCAAAGACAGTTACGATAGCCCACTTGGCCAATTTTGCAGAGGCTAACAAATCCACCATGCGCTCAAAACCCACATCCTGCTTCTTGCTGTGCAAAAACATTTTCAGACTTTCTGAAAGGAATACCTTGTCTTGCGCTGTGAGCGAGTGGACGAAATCCCTGAATTTCGGTTTTTCGAAAACTGATGTCATGGAAGAGCGACTGACCATCCTGACCATATCTTCCACGACTGTTGAAGAATCCTTAAACGCATCTTTGGAAAATGCTTCTCGAGCAAAGTCCGTCAGCTTTTCCATTCTATGTTTTTTAACCTGACTCTGTATTTCTGGATCAACAAAACCACCCGGGTAACGACTCAGGAAACGATCTTCAAAGGACTTTAATTTTTCTTCAATCATTAAGACTGCTGCAGTGCCGCAATTCGCTCTTCCAAAGGAGGATGGGTCATGAATAATTTAGCCATGCCACTGCGACCACGAATACCAAAAGCGGTTAGCTGTCCATCTAATCGACTTTCATTCTGACTGGCTTGCAAGCGTTGCAAGGCCTTAATCATTTTTCCTTTCCCAGCAAGTTCCGCACCACCTGCATCAGCCCTGAACTCGCGATATCGAGAGAACCACATCACGATGATGCTCGCCAATGCACCAAAGACCATCTGGAAAAATATGCTTAGCATGAATTCCATTCCTCGACTGCTGTTACCTCTAGTTAATGTTGAAGCTGCAATTCGCGCAAAGAAATAAACAAAGGTGTTAAGTACTCCCTGAATCAAGGTAAGAGTTACCATATCACCATTAGCAACATGACTGATTTCATGACCAACCACCGCTTCTGCTTCTTCCTCAGACATGTAACGAAGTAGGCCCGTACTCACAGCAACCAGTGCGTTATTCCTGCTCATGCCGGTAGCAAAAGCATTGATTTCCGGAGAATCATAAATAGCCACTTCAGGCATGCCGATACCAGACGCCTGTGCATGTCTTTCAACAGTCCAAACCAACCATTTTTCCATGGGTGTTTCAGGGCTTTCAATAACCTGCGCACCCACACTACGTTTCGCAATCCACTTGGACATCGCCAGCGATATAAACGAACCACCCATACCAAAAACTGCTGAAATCACCAACAAGCCAGCAAGCCCATCTCTCGGCAAACCTAATAAAGGAATAGCAATTGAAAGCACCACACCAAGTACCAGCATGATGGCAAAGTTAGTCGCAAGGAATAAAAGAATCCGTTTCATGGATATAGAGCCTCTCAGTCTTAAAATTGTAAGTAATATATAGTGATTCAAATGGATATTTAAAGTGTATCGCTGGATTAGACAGGTTATTTTTTGCTTAATTCCTTTAAGCAAAACTTAATTAAATAGCCTGCTGTATCAGATAGGCATGCGTTGCACATGCCATTAACATAAACAGATTAACTAAGGGAAAGCGATTTAAATTTATCAGATATGATTGAGCGCTTCGGAAAGCTTACGAACACCAATAACTTCCATACCCTTTACTTTTTCCTTTGGTAAATTAGCAGCAGGCACAATCGCTTTCCTGAAACCGTGTTTTGCCGCTTCCTGTAAACGCTCTTGGCCGGAAGCGACAGGCCTTACTTCTCCAGAAAGGCCTACCTCACCAAAAACAATTAAATCCCTAGACAGGATTTTATCCCTGAAGCTGGAAACAATGGCCAACAAAAGTGCCAGGTCTGCAGCCGTTTCACTTACCTTGACGCCACCCACAACGTTAGCGAATACATCCTGATCGCCAACATGCATACCACCGTGTCGATGCAATATGGCAAGTAACATACCCAGTCGATTCTGGTCGAGTCCAACGGCAACCCTTCTCGGATTTCCAAGGGTGCTGTCGTCTACTAAGGCCTGAATTTCAACAAGCAAAGGTCGCGTGCCTTCCCAAACCACCATCACCAGCGAACCAGAAGACTGTTCTTCGCCTCTGTTGAGAAAAATAGCAGAAGGATTTTTCACTTCCTTCATGCCTTGGCCCGTCATGGCAAAAATACCCAACTCATTCACGGCACCAAAACGGTTTTTCATACCACGCAATGTTCGGTAACGGCTATCACTTGAGCTTTCCAGAAGAATGGATGTATCAATCATATGCTCAAGAACTTTTGGTCCCGCAAGTGTTCCGTCTTTGGTCACATGACCAACCAAAAGAAGAATGGTATTGGTAAGTTTGGCAAAACGAAGCAGGTAGGCCGTGCACTCTTTTACCTGTGCAACACCACCAGGTGCAGAAGGAATTTCAGAGCTATGCATCACCTGAACCGAATCCACCACCATCAATGCAGGCTTCAATTGCGAAGCTTTGTTCACGATTGTTTCCACATTGGTTTCAGCAAGCATGTTTAATTTATCGCGCGGCAAAGCTAAACGTTCTGCCCGCATAGCAACCTGCTGTAAGGATTCCTCACCAGTAACGTAAAGCGCTGTGCGCTGTTCTGCCAGTTTGCACATCACCTGTAACAACAAAGTACTTTTACCAGCTCCAGGCTGGCCACCAATTAAAATAGAAGAACCCGGAACCAGACCACCACCGAGAACTCTGTCCAGCTCTTCCATTTCACTACGTATTCTAGGTAACTCAGCAAGATTTACTTCAGACAATAAAGTGACATCGGTTTTTGCTGAGGCATATCCAGAAAGGTTATCTCTCATGGATGTTGATGGGCTGGATTTTGAACTGGAAAGTACCACTTCACTTAAGGTGTTCCATGCCTTGCAATCCCTGCACTGCCCTTGCCAGTTCGCATATTCGGAACCACAGTCGCTACAGACATAGGCAATTTTTCGTTTAGCCACCGAGATACTCCTTGTTCACTCGATTTGTGACTTTACAGAATAATTCATAACTGATGGTACTCGCATAATCAGCAATTAAATCTGCAGACAATACGCTTTCATCTGTTTTTCCCCACAAAACCGCCTGATCCCCCACAACAATTCCCTCTTTATTGGAACCTAAATTGACAGTAATCATATCCATGGAAACCCGACCTGATAGGGGATACTCCTTACCCGAAATATAAACAGGCGTTCCGTTTTTTGCATGTCTGGGGTAACCATCACCATAACCAATCCCAAGTACAGCTATGTTAGTATTTTCTTCAGCTGTCCAGATAGAACCGTAGCCAACAGATTCTCCTTTTTTAACTTCATGAATCGCAATAACCGGCGCACTTAAAGTCATGACAGGAAGCAAGCCCTCAGGTTTTTTATCCAGGGTTGAACAGCCATAAAGCGAAATACCTGGGCGATTCCAGCTGCTATGTGTTGCTTTATTAGCAATAAGCGCTGCCGAATTAGCAATACTGAATTGATTTATATTCGAACAAATATTTTTTGCTTCGTTAAAACGTTTTAGAGGCTGTGCTATATCTTCATTCTTGCCTGAGTCAGCATTTGCAAGGTGTGTCATTAAAGTTTCACATTGCACCCAAGACAGTTTTTCCAATCGCTCCATCACTGAAGCCAATTGCCCAAGCGATAAACCCAGGCGATTCATTCCGGTATTTACCTTTATCCAGCAGAGTAACATCTGTTTGCTGTCTTGCCCCAAACTTTCCAACAGTTGAATCTGGGAAAGATCGTGCAATACCACTTTAAATTGATGATTAAGTGCTGACTGCAATTCCTTTTCACTTAAAAAACCATCCAGCAACAGAATGGAATTCTGTATGCCCGCATCCCTAAGCACTAAAGCTTCTTCCAAGCGTGCAACGGCCAGACCATCGGCAACATTTTCGAGAGACTGTGCAACAGCTACAAGACCATGACCATAGGCATCCGCCTTTATCACAGCAAGTGTTTGTGATTCTGGTGAAAGATTTTTCAGGTATTGGTAATTGCTGCGTAATGCTTGTAAATCAATTTGTGCCGTAGCCAACAGGAATTCTCCAGACTTTTCTATCTATCACTGGTCTTAGCTATCACTCGCCTTAGCCATCACTCGATATACATATCATCGTATTGATTGGAAGCCAGATTAACAAAACGCGTGTAACGACCTTGAAAACCAAGTGAACAGCCGCCCGTTGGTCCATTACGCTGCTTACCAATAATAATTTCAGCAACGCCTTTCTTTTCAACGTTATCAGGGTTATAGACTTCATCACGGTAAATAAACATGATGACATCCGCATCCTGCTCAATCGCTCCTGATTCCCTTAAATCTGACATAACAGGACGCTTATTAGGACGCTGTTCCAGACCACGGTTAAGTTGAGAAAGCGCAACCACTGGCACGTTCATTTCTTTTGCCAATGCCTTTAATGAACGCGAAATCTCTGAAATTTCTTCCACACGGTTATTCTGACCAGGTACCTGCATCAGTTGCAGATAATCAACTAGAATCAAACCTAACTGACCTTCAAAATCCCTAGCTACCCTTCTTGCCCTTGACCTTAATTCTGTTGGTGACAGCGCGGGGGTATCATCAATCAGTAATTTACTATCATTTAACATATTCATCGCTGAGGTCAGTTTTGGCCATGAATCATCGCCAAGCTTTCCTGTTCTTACTTCATTCTGATCTACCATTCCTAGTGAAGAAATCATTCTCATGACAATGGATTCAGCAGGCATCTCCATACTGAAAACCAGCACAGGAAGCTCTTCCTTGATTAAGGCATTCTCAGCAAGATTCATGGCAAAGGTTGTTTTTCCCATGGATGGACGACCCGCAACAATCACCAAGTCCCCTTTTTGCAAACCTGAGGTCATTTCATCAAGACGCTCAAAGCCTGTACTCACACCCGTCAGCGGATCATCACTCTCATACAGCTTTTCAATGTTGGTCATAACATCAACAACAACATCCTGAACTTTCTGAGGACCTCTTCCTCGTCTATTTACGCCGCTTTCTGCAATTTCAAAAACAAAGCGCTCTGCCTCATCCAGCAATTCATGACTTTTTCGACCATTTGGAAAATAAGCGTTATCGGCAATCTTGCCTGAAACCTGAATCAGGTGTCTCAACACCGATCGCTCACGAACTATTTCTGCATAGGCTTTTATGTTTGCAGCACCCGGCGTGTTATTTGCCAATTGCACTAAATAGGAAAGTCCACCGGCTTCTTCAAGTCTTCCTCGACTTTCAAGCGACTCACCCACTGTAATGGCATCGATCGGTTTTGCTTCCTTAAGCAAGTCGCTAATCATTGAAAAAATCAAACGATGTTCAGCTTTATAAAAATCTTTTTCCTTAAGCAGGTCGATTACGTCTTCCGAGCGGTCACTTTCAATATTGCCCAGCATCAAACCGCCCAAGACAGACTGCTCTGCCTCTTCAGAGTAAGGAGGTAGTTTTATTGTGCTGATATCTGAATCTGGCATGACCCGAAACGTCCTTTAGATGGGGTTAAAAGCTTATCAAAGTTAGCAGGGTATTGGTTTTAATTTAAAGATTATTTTTTTGAATCTGACGGCAGATGTCGCAAGGAAACAAAAGAAAGCAGGGCATATTTCTTTTGGGCTAAATTAAAAAAGCACCACAACCAGAGGGCTATGGTGCTTTTAATCTGTGAATCACCTATCCGGGTTTAAGAATACCAAACCCGAAGCAAGCAATTAATCTTCTGCAACAACCGCTACAGTAATTGGGAACTGAACGTCGCTATGAACCTGAAGTGTGATTTCGTATTCACCAGTCTGACGAATTGCCCCTTCTGGCATTAGCACTTCTTTCTTGGCAACCGCTTCACCCGCTTTTGTAATGGCCGCAGCAATGTCACGTGTTCCGATAGAACCAAACAACTTACCTTCATCACCTGACTTAGAAGCGATAACAATGCTGAGGGTAGAGATTCTATCCCTTCGTTCTTCAGCCTGTTTCAGACTTTCAACCGCTGCAGCTTCAAGCTCAGCACGACGCTGTTGAAACACCTCAATATTTTCAGGTGTTGCAGGCACAGCTTTACCCTGTGGAATCAGGAAATTTCTACCATAACCCGCTTTAACACTTACCTGGTCACCCAGGTCGCCAAGGTTACGGGTTTTCTCTAATAAAATGACTTCCATCGTAGTCACTCCTCTTTTTAAAAATTCTATTTTCTATTTAACGATTTCTGTAAACACTATTTCTTTAGGTCTGAGACTTCTGTCTCTTGAACCTTGCTCTAAAATCAAACACAACATCCAGTAAAGCCATGACAACCATCAGGATGTAAAGAAAATTAAACAAAAGCAGTACGCTAATGTAAAACACAAACAGCCAGTGAACACTTCCACCTGCAATGGCAACCAATCCATGAACCAAGGCTATACAAGCCAGCAACATGGGGATAATGAATACCGGTGCCAGGACCAGACCCAAGGTACCCTCAAGCACAGAGCCACTCATATCAAGCTGGTTCAGCGCCTGAATCGATAATGCCATCAACACTACCAATACCAAGACCTGGTTCCAGTTAAGCCTTAATGCATGAAACTCACGTTGAAATGCACCCGGTTTATACAACAAGGATTGCCACCACCTTGCTAAAAACAAAACCAGACATGCCGTCAACGCACCCATCCAGGCAAATGACATTCTTGCCAATAAAGATGCTGAATGCTTCATCTGCTCTTTAAGTGCATGAACGTCTGTTTCTTCTTTCGAAACTTCCTTTTCGAGAAGCTTCTCAATACCCGGTGATTCATCTATGGCCTTAGCCATCATTTCATCTACTGGGTCAAAACTTTCAGGAATCAAACCTAGCACCAGAAGAAAACTCATGGCGCTCACGACCACCGCTACCAGCATTGCCAGACTAAGTGACCGACTTTGTTCCAGAACAATTGCTGCCATATAAACAGACAACAACAAACCCATGAAGCCAGGACTATCTATCGACAACCAGGCGATTGCTGGAAGAATCGCCCAAGGTAAGACCTTAAAGGACTGATTCATTCCAAGCCTCAGCACAACTAGCGCCAAGGCTGCAGAACTAAACCAGGGACCAAAGATTGGCAAAAAACCCATCACTACACAGAAGATGGATGCTTGCCTTGGTCCTGCCATGACATACTCTGCCAGTATCTTCATGGGCTTAAACTTTTTTTATTGATGGCTATCCGTGTAAGGAATAAGCGCCAGATAACGAGCCTGCTTGATTGCTGTCGATAACTGTCTTTGATACTTGGCTTTAGTACCCGTGATGCGACTAGGCACAATCTTGCCAGTTTCAGTAACGTAAGCCTTGAGCGTATCCAGATCTTTGTAATCGATATAATCAATGCCTTCGGCAGTGAATTTGCAGTATTTTCTTCTTCTATAAAAACGTGACATATGCTTCCCCTAACCTCTACTCTTCAGTTTCTTCTGCAGTGTCTTCTTCTGCATCATCCTGAGTATCGTTTTCAGTATTCGTATTTCGCTCAGCAGCACGACGCTCATCACGATCCTTATTCTTGGAAAGAATGGATTCTTCAGTAATCGCCTCATCACGACGAATGACCAGATTACGAATCACGGCATCATTGAATTTGAAAGCATTAGTAAGTTCGTCCATTACATCCTGACCACATTCAACATTCATCAGTACGTAATGAGCTTTATGAATTTTGTTGATTGGATAAGCCAGCTGACGACGGCCCCAATCTTCTAGACGATGAATCACGCCCTTACCTTCAGAAATGGTCGCCTTATAGCGATCAATCATGGCAGGTACCTGTTCACTCTGGTCAGGGTGGACCAGAAACACGATTTCGTAGTGTCTCATGACAACTCCTTCCGGTTATAGCCCCCTAATGACTTAGTGGAGCAAGGAGAAATTTAAAATGGTTAATTCCCGTAAGACCTCAGGTCCTTCGGGGGGCGCAATGATAATGAAAGGCATTGTTGCTTGCAAGCATATCTCCCTTTACAAGAGGAAGAGTTATCAAACCTGTCGCTGCCTCACCGCCTCGAAAAGACAGATGCCGGTAGCCACTGAAACATTCAGACTCTGGATATCACCGGGCATAGGCAGATAACAGAGGAAATCACACTTATCCTTGGTCAACCTTCTTAAACCCTCCCCCTCCGATCCCATTGCAATTGCCAAGGCTCCCTTGAGATCACACTGATAGTAATCCGTAGCTCTCTCATCCAGTGCTGTTCCAACAATCCAGATACCTGCTGACTTCAAGGTATCAAGGCTCCTCGCCAGATTAGTCACAACAAAGATTTCCAGCGTTTCCACAGCACCGGCAGCCACCTTCCTCACTGTTGCATTGATGCCAGCAGACTTGTCCTTGGGCAGAATAACGGCATCAACCTTTGCTGCCGCTGCACTCCTAAGACAGGCACCTAGATTGTGAGGATCCGTAATACCGTCCAGCACCAGAATTAGAGGCGAAGACATCTCCTGCATTAAAGTTTCGATATAAGCATTTAACTGTTTTTCAGTTTTCGCCTCACTTCCTTTAATCCGTAAAATAATCCCTTGATGATTGCCACCAGACGACAGTTGGTCTAATTGATTTTTATCACATAGCTTTACAGGAAGACCTGATAGCCCAAGCTCATCACGTAAACGTTCAGCTGCCTTACCTTCTTGCAATAATACTTCCTCAACCTTGACAGCATTGTGTTTCAGAAACTGCTTGCAAGTATGAATACCAAAAATCAGGTCATTATCTTTCATCACTATAAACTTCTTTTTGCATTGGATTTTTTCTTTGTCTTCTTTCGTGAAGGTTTTTTATCTGGAGTTGCTTTCTTTTCCTGATCTTTAGTCTTGCGACTTCTGGTCTTGTGTTTTTTATTCAACTTTCCTTTGCTTCTTTCATTGTTACTATCTAAATTTCTATTTCTGGTTTTTTCTTTTTTATCCGAGAACCTTTTTTCGTGTTCATGGCCATGCAGCACAAATTCAATCTTCTTCTCATCCAGATCAACCCTTGCAACCTGAATACAGACCTCATCTGCCAGACGAAAAACCTCTGAACTATGCTCGGCTTTCAACTCATGTCGACGCTCATCAAAATGATAATAATCATTTTTCAGGTCACTGATATGAACTAGCCCCTCCACATAAATATCATCAAGCACAACAAATAAACCAAAACCGGTAATGGATGAAATCTTGCCATTAAAAATCTCACCCACTTTATCCAGCATGAATTCGCATTTCAGCCAGTCTGTTGCATCCCTAACAGCAAGATCAGCACGTCGCTCTGTAAAAGAAAGGTGCTGACCCTTTTCTCGCAAAACATCTTCATCACTCACAAGCCAGTCTTTTACATCAACTGCAGATACCTCTTTTACAGCCCTGACAAGAGAGCTTCCAGGATTATTGCGTATGAAATACTTCAGCGCACGATGCACAATCAAGTCAGGATAACGCCTGATTGGCGATGTGAAGTGCGTATACTCATCATAGGCTAAACCAAAATGCTGTGAACATTTTTCACTATAAATAGCCTGTTGCATGGAGCGCAGCACAATCGTATTTATCAATTCCTGATCAGGTCTGCCTTCAGAAAAATGCAAAGCTTCCTGAAAATGCATAGGCAGGATATTTTCTGCAGCACTGAAAACAAAACCCAAGGGTTGTAAATAGTTTTTTAAATCAATGATTTTTTCCATGCTAGGTTCATCATGAACACGATAAAGCGCAGGAATTTTTTTGCCATTCAATAAACGCGCTGCACAAATATTCGCATGCAACATAGCTTCCTCAATCATTTGATGTGCAACATTCCTTATCACAGGAACCACAGATTCTATCTTCCTGTTTTCATCAAAGATAAATCGTGATTCCGTGGTTTCCACATTAATAGCACCCCGTTTGTGGCGGTGTTTTTTCAAATGTAGATAAAGCTCATGGAATTCGACAATCTCTGAAGCCACTGGCAACAAATTTGGCGATGCTTCGCCTTCATTAAGAAATCTGGCTACCTGTGTATAAGTCAGCCTAGCCTTCGAATGAATGCAGGCTTCCATAAAACGGTAAGAAAGTAATTCACCCCCATGATCAAGTTGCATTTCACAAACAAGGGTTAGGCGATCCTCATGTGGATTCAGAGAGCAAAGACCATTGGAAAGTTTCTCCGGCAGCATAGGGATAACTCGTTGAGGAAAATACACAGAATTTCCACGCGCAAATGCTTCTTCATCCAGCTCACTGCCACTTTTTACATAATGTGAAACGTCAGCAATCGATACAAACAAGGTCCATCCTTTTGCATTTTTTTCACAAAGAACAGCATCATCGAAATCCCTTGCATCTTCGCCATCAATTGTGACGAAATTCTTATCACGCAAATCAATTCGCTTACCAATATCCTTTGTGTTTATTTCAGATGGAATTGACTCAACCATCTTCAGGATATTATCTGTCCAGATGTGAGGTAGCTGATGAGCGCGAATAGCAACATCAATCTCCATGCCTGGCGCCATGTGCGCGCCTAGCACCTCTCTGATTTTTCCGAGCGCTGGACTGTGGTAATCCGGCTGCCTGACAATTTCAACAACAACGAACTCGCCTTCTCCAGCTGTCTTGATGTCGGACTCAACCAAAACAATATCCCTGGTGATTTTCTTGCTATCGGGTCTTAAAAATAAAACGCCACTCTCACGATGACAGCGACCCACTACTTCATGGGTATTGCGTTCAAGAATTTCTTCAACCCTTCCCTCTTTTCTTCCTCGACGATCAATACCACTGATTTTTGCAAGAATCACATCACCATCAAACAAAGCCTGCATCTGGCCCGAACTCAGGAACAAATCATCACTACCATCTTCAGGGATTAGAAAACCAAAACCACTTGAAGTAGCACTAACTCTTCCTTTAATTAAATCCATTTTTTGTGGCAAGCCAAATGCGCCGCGACGATTCTCAACAATTTGCCCATCGCGCAACATCGCCTTAACTCTTCGCTTGATTGCAAGAAAGGCTTCTTCATCTTTCGATGTCAATGAAAGCAGATTTAGCAGTTCGGTAAAGCTAACGGGTTTCCCTTGTTGCTTAAGGGTTTCTAGAATGAATTCGCGACTTGCTATGGGGTTCTGGTATTTCTGTGCTTCGCGTAAGGCATAGGGATCTTTGTTTCGCTTGCGACCACCCCTGTTTCCTTCCTTGATTTCCTTATTTTCCTTATTCCTTTTTTCATCAGTCTGAAAAGCTGACTGTTTTTTCCCTGATGTGCTTTTCTCTACTTTCTTTTTTCCAGTTTTTTTTTTCGCAGATTTCCCATTCCCAGACCTTGTTGTCGAAGATTCCTGTTTCTGTTTTTTGTCAGCACGCTTTTTTATTTTAGCCATACTGCTGCTCGGAAAAATGAAATCTATTCAAAGGCATGCCTCAAAACGATGGTTTCTTCACGATCAGGGCCTGTTGAAATAATATCAACACTCACCCCCACCAGTTCCTGTAAGCGCTGGATATATTTTTGTGCAGCATCGGGCAATTCCTCTAGAGAACGTGCACCCAAAGTCGATTCACTCCAACCTGGCATGATCTCGTATACAGGTTCAATTTCATCAAATACTTCGATTTCATCAGGCAATGAATTAATCAGCTCGCCAGCCCTGTTTTTGTATGCCGTACAGATTTTTACCTCTTTTAATCCATCAAGCACATCAAGTTTAGTGAGACACAAACCTGAGAGTGAATTGATGTAACTTGCTCTGCGAAGTGCTACAGCATCAAACCACCCACAACGTCGTGGACGACCCGTTGTTGAACCAAACTCATGGCCTTTCTCGGCAAGATGTTTTCCTACATCACAATCCAATTCCGTTGGAAAAGGACCAGAACCCACTCTCGTGGTATAGGCTTTGGTAATACCTAATACATAATCAAGATATAGCGGACCAAAACCACTACCTGTTGCAGTTCCACCCGCCGTTGTGTTGGATGAAGTTACATAAGGATAAGTACCATGATCAATGTCTAGCAAGGTTCCCTGCGCACCCTCAAAAAGAATATTATCGCCATTCTCACGATAACTTTGTAAAACACTGGGAACATCGCATAACAAATCCTTCAATTGCTCACCATGCTCAAGGGTTTCATCGTAAACTTTCTGGAATTCGACCTCTTCAACCTTGAAATAATTTTTCAAAACAAAGTTATGGTATTCAAGAATACTTTTCAGTTTTTCTGCAAACGCTTTTTCATTAAACATTTCACCCAGTCGTAAACCTCGACGGGCAATCTTGTCTTCGTATGCAGGACCAATTCCTCGACCGGTGGTGCCAATCGCAGTTTTACCACGCGCATGTTCACGTGCCTGGTCAAGACTCACGTGATAAGGAAGCAACAAAGGGCTGGCAGGGCTTAAACGCAAACGCTCTCGCACGGGCACACCTTCTGCTTCCAGCCCTGACATTTCCTTCAACAGAGCCTCAGGCGAAATCACAACACCATTACCAATCAAACACATCACATTCTCACGAAGAATGCCTGAAGGAATAAGATGCAGAACGGTTTTCTTGCCGTTAATCACCAAGGTATGACCAGCATTATGACCACCCTGGAATCTCGCAACGCAGGCGGCCTTGTCTGTCAGAAGATCAACGATTTTTCCTTTGCCTTCATCGCCCCACTGCGTGCCTAAAATGACAACATTCTTGCCCATGATTATTTTTACCTTGAATAAGATGATTAACGATTATTTCTTGATCACTTTTACTTGCCAGTTCTGCGATTCAAAAACGAGCTCTCTATCACAACATTCTTTCTTCAACGATTTTTCATTTTTTGAAAATGCCTGAACAACCACTTCACCCTGCTTTCTCAAGGTTTCAATCGCCCTAGCAAGGCTCTCGCGCTTTTCACCTTCAACAGCCGGCGCAAAAATAGCACGACTTATCTCTGACAAAGCACGTAAGCTCAACAACTGTCTTAAGTCACTTGAAAAACCTGTGGCAGGTCTGGAGCGCCCAAAACTTTCCCCAATAGAATCATAACGACCACCTTTAGCTAGCGCTTGAGAGAAGCCCTGTTTGTAGACAGCAAACACCAGACCGGTGTGATAGTCATAACCACGTAACTCACTTAAATCAAAATAACATTCCAGATCAGGGTATTTCTGCTGCAGAAAAGAATGAACTGAACTTAATTCTTCCAATGCACTTTCTAATTCTTCAGCAACGGAAGCATCCTTAACTTTGGCAAACAGTTTGCTTGCCTGACGAAGCACACTCACTTCACCACAAAGTTTAGGAAGTTCTAGGATAAGTTTGGCGGCCTGTTTGTTTGAAATGAATGCTTTAACAAAATCTTTTAATTCGGGCATCGCCTTGCGCTGAAGAATATCGCAAAGCTGGTTTTCCTTTTCCTTATCAAGCTCCGCATATTTAGCTGCTGCGCGGTAAATCCTGACGTTACCTAAATCAAGTTTGATCACACCCTCTTTTTCAAAAGCACCAGCAAGTTTCACGCTTATCAGCATCAGTTCAATTACTTCGATATCTGCCTGCACGCTATCGGAACCAAACAACTCAATACCAATCTGGTCCAGCTCTCGAGCAGCGCCTAAATAGGTAGCTGTGCTGTGCAAGACAGGTGCGCAGTAACAAAGACGCGTAGCTGCATTTTTCTTAAGGCTATGCGCATCCATGCGCGCAACCTGAGGTGTCAGGTCTGCACGCAATCCAAGAAGACGGCCGGAAACCTGGTCGGTTAAAGTGAAAGTTTGCAAAGCGAGGTCTGTCCCTGTGCCTACTTTCAGCGCTTCGACAAATTCAAGTAAGGGTGGTCGAATCAGGCTGTAACCCCAAAGTTTATACTGGTCTAGCAGCGCTCGACGCAAGGACTCAATAGCTGCCGCCTGCTGAGGCAGCAACTCTTCGATTCCTTCCGGAAGTAACCATTTGTCGACACTACTCATCGCTATACCCTTACTAGCTTCTGAACCAGAACAACAAACCCAGACCAGAAAGCATGCTTAACATCGCGATCACGCGTATTGTCTGATCATCAGTTTGCTGAATGTACATTGCCAATCTTCGAAATCTGTCTGGCATGATAAAAGGGCTGATACCTTCAAATATGAGCATGAGTGCGAAAGCCGTACCAAAATCCTGCCAGTCCACTAACTAACCATATCCAATAACAGAAAATGAATTGCCACGAGACCATTGCCGCGAAACCATCGCCTCGTTTCCAGTGCCCTGATTTTCATCATGCTTGCCCAAACCATGGAACACATTTCTACACAGAAATGACACAAAAAAGCCGAGCGAGCGCTCGGCCATTTAAGAAGGAATCATGATAACAAAGCTTACTGCTTTGCTCCACGACTTAAAGCAGTTTTCGCCAATTAACGAGCCTTATTCATGTATTTGAAAAACTCTGAATCAGGCTCAATCACAAGAATATCTGACTTTTTGGCAAAGCTGGCTCGGTAAGCATTAAGGCTTCGATAAAAAGCATAGAAGGCAGGATCTTTGCCATAAGCCTTGGCATAGATATTGGCTGCCTTGGCATCACCTTCACCACGAATTTTTTCAGCATCTCGATAAGCTTCGGCAAGGATAATGCTCTCCTGCTTATCAGCATCCGCCCTGATGACTTCTGCCCTTTCCCTACCTTGAGAACGATGCTCAGCAGCATCACGATTTCGCTCAGTACGCATCTGGTCATAAACCGTTTCACTCACTTCCTGGGAAAACTCAACACTCTTGATCCTGATATCAACAATCTGAATGCCAAGCTCATCCAGCAAGATCGTATTCAAATCTTTCTGAAGGTCTTCCATGATTTGTTCACGCTGGTCAGTCACCACTTCTGAAAGTGTTCTTGCAGCAATCTTATCTTTCAAACCACCATTGACACGTGGTGACATAAGATCTTCCGCTCGCTGAACCTGTCCCAAGGTACGTGTATAGAAACGCTCAACATCATCTATCTTCCACATCACGAAAGAGTCGACAATCATGCGTTTTTTCTCGGATGTCAGGAATTCCCCAGGTCTGGCATCCAGCACCTGAACACGGGCCTCAAACTTCTTCACCACCTCAATCATTGGGATTTTCCAGTGAATGCCAGGCTGGATGTCTGCATCCACAACCTTACCAAACTGAAGTTTCACACCTCGTTCGGTTTCATTAATGATGAAGAAGGAACTGGAAATAATCATCAAAGCCAGAGCAGCTAAGACAAACAGGATATTCATTCTCATACTCATCGCTGCTCCTCCCTTCTCTGGTCTCTTAACTGTCTAAGATAGTCCGACCCCTTGGATGACGAACCGGTTGAAGTAGTTTGCGCTTCCTTCAGGACTTCGTTGGTTGTTTTCTTGGCTTCGCTATCCTTGGAAATAATATCCTGTTGATTCATCAGCTTATCCAAAGGCAAATATAAAAGATTGTTACCGCCCTCTACATCCACGAGCACTTTTGAAGAATTGGTCATCACTTCTTCCATCACGTCCAGATACATACGCTTACGGGTAACTTCCGGTGCGCGTTGATACTCCCTCAGCAACTGCTCAAAACGGCTGGCTTCACCTTCAGCGCGCGCAATCACAGATTGTTTGTAAGCTTCTGCTTCTTCAAGCTGACGTCTTGCCAAACCACGAGCCACAGGAATGATGCCGTTGGAATAGGCTTCCGCTTCATTTTTCAAACGCTTTTCTTCTTCCTTCGCTTTGTTCACGTCATCAAATGCAGCTTTTACCTGCTGTGGCGCCACCGCTTCTTCAATAGCAATCTGGTTAATCACGATACCCGTCTTGAATCGGGTCAGGGAATCCTGAAGCAGGGTCTTAACATCACTTGCCACCAACTCACGTTGCTCGGTGATAACAGAATCCAGTTTCATACCACCAACCACATGCCGCATGGCACTTTCCGTTGCATGCTTTAAGGCTTCTTCTGCGCCTGCTACCTCAAGCAAATAGGATTTCGGATCAGAGACCTGATACTGAACAACCAAGGTAACGTCCACGATATTGATATCCGATGTAAGCATTTCAGCACTGATTTTGGCAGAACGAACCGCCTGTACATTTACCTTGGAAACATCATCAATCACGGGAATTCGAAAACGCAAACCCGGGCCTTCCAGCTTCAGAAACTTACCGGTTCTGAGTACAACAGCTGTTTCTGCCTGCTGAACCTGATAAGCAGATGACCACACCAGAACTGCAGCCAGAACCACAGCACCAATGCCTACAAACATACTTGGATTAAAATCGCTATCACCATTACGACCATTGTTGCCGCCGCCATTACCCCCAAACATTTTCTTCAGGTTATCCTGAAGCTTCTTGAATGCTTCATCCAGATCAGGAGGACCTTGGTCGTTTCTTCCACCCCATGGATCCTTATCCTTACCGCCGCCCGGCTCATTCCAGGACATTTCACTCCCGGAAGCCTTCGATCTAAACCAGTTTTTCCAACTCATGTTTTACCTTTTGGGTTACGTTTTACTTTTAACTTTGTATACACTTTCAATTATCAGGCAGCCATCTTAGACAGTTTTATACGAAGAATAAACCAATACAGATTCAATGTACGGCAACTTCTGTACTATTCAGCTAACACTTCCTGCAAACTAAGATTATTACTTTTAAGCGCCTGATTAAAATCGCTCAGCGGTAAACTCACCTTCAGCAAACTATCGCCTGTATCCTCAATTTCTTCGCTTAAGACAGCATGTTGACCAAAACACCAGGAACGCAGTTTTCCCCATGAAGGCTTTAACCTGATCATGGCATTTAGCATATCGTTTTCAAGAAACTCACTTAGCAAATCTGCTAATTCATTAAGTCCTATTTCTTTTTGCGCTGATAACCAGATGCGAACAGGTTTATCATTTTCATTCCTGTCGACACGCACCTTGCCATCTTCGCCAACAAAATTATCTGCCAGTCGATCTATTTTGTTATAAACCAGCAAGGTTGGAATTTCGTCGGCACCAATCTGTTTCAATACTTTCTCAACATCCTTAATCTGCTGAAAACTTTCTGGTGATGAAGCATCTACCACATGCAACAGCAAATCTGCTTCACGCGTTTCTTCAAGCGTCGCGCTAAAGGCTTCAACAAGATCATGAGGAAGGTTACGAATAAAACCTACGGTATCCGCAAGAATCACATCGCCAATTTTAGGAATCTCAACCTTTCTAAAAGTCGGATCAAGCGTTGCAAATAATAAATCCTGCGCAACCACATTCGATTCTGTCAAAGCATTAAAC
>JBECKS010000068.1:0-12400 GCA_040235395.1 Pseudomonadales bacterium
GAAATATAAGTAGTAGCAATAGAGTTTTCAGTCATTGGTCGCTCTTCACCTAATAATTCTTCCTGAATCCAGCGTCTAAACATATTCACTTTTTCAAATCCTTTAGGGGCATCATTATAGAAACGATACTCTGCTTCCTGAAAAAATACCCGACGATCCTGGGTATGCAGGTTCCAGGTCTGAGCCACCATACCCCACGGATACATCAAACCAAAAACATGCTTGGTATCAAATCGAAAACCTTTCCAGTCACGTTCAGGCATATAGATATTCAATGTCCACTCAGTTACTTCGTCTTCAATAGGTGTTGTTGTATGAATGACTAATGCCTCAAAGCCTCTCACATCCACGGTATTAATATGAATACCCAAACCATGGAACTCAGAATCCATGACCATTTCCAACTTGTTATCCTTAACAGGCAACTTGAAAGGACCAATCTTGCTTGGAATTTCTACCGTCATGGTGTTCTTGGTCTTAAAACGATGTTTTTCGTAATAGGCCTGTGGTGTAGAACGATATTTATCTGCATCGTGCAGCAACATGAAATGTTGATCGTCTACAATATTTTCATGAAGTGGCGCCATGTGTGTTGGTGTAATTGAACGAGCGTGTGCACGTCTTGTCAGATGACTCACATCAGGTAAATCCAGTTCCCATTTTGGTTCGCCAATTCCGTTCTCGGCACTGGCATCAAACCAGAACATAATCAAGCCATTCACTTCTTCAACAGGATAAATCGGAATACAGTTTGCTGGATCGTTTCTAAATTCCTTCGGACCACTTTGGGGAACACCATTATCAAACTGGTATTTGTGATAACCGCACTGAATCTTTCCATCAACGACCTGACCCAAACCACCGCTGAACAAACCATCCATGTGCGTACAACGATTGGAATGAATTACTGGCTTACCTTCTTTATTTCGATAAGCAACCAGATCAATGCCATTTAATTTCTTATGAACAAGTTCGCCCTCTTCCAGATCCTTAGAAGGTACAAACAGATACCAACCATCAAAATAGCGCGGGAATTTTCCATGGCGTTTTTCGTAATTGGATTTTGGTAAAAAATGCTGTGAATCCTTAAAAAAATTATGAATGAACAAACGCGTAATGAACTGCGCAAAGAAAGCTTTGTTCTCTACGTCTCTAACTCTCATGGTGACCTCCTTGGTGAAAACATCAAAGGACTGGATGCCTTTGGATGGCTAAAATGTACAAAAATGAAAAAATGTACACATACTCCATTTGAGGTATATATCTAAGTTTCGGATGAAATGTGCAGCTTCACAAAATAGCAGGATTGGACAACTAAATAGAATTTTTAAAGATAAACAATAAGTTAACAACTAAGACTTCTCAATAGCAGGCGGCTCAAGATCGTCTGCCAAAGGCAACACACTGGAGTTATCAAGGTCAATGAACTGGTCATTATCCACCGCCCAGAAAAATAATAGCGCCGCAACCAACACAAACAGCAGCGACAAAGGAATCATCAAAAGCAGGATATTCATACCCATTGGAAATCCTTCTTCTGTTCTTTCTGAGCACGTCTTGCACCAATTCTGAAGGCATTCATGACCACGAATAATGAACTTAAAGACATCCCTATGGCAGCAAGCCAAGGTGGAACCATGCCTAAGGCAGCAAAAGGCACTGCAATCATGTTGTAGAAAAATGCCCATTGTTTATTCTGGTAAAGAATGTGTTTAGCTTGTTTGGAAACGTCACTTAAATAAACAATATCCATGAGTTTTTCATTACACAAAAGCACATCAGCTTTTGATTTTGCCAACTCAGCGGCGGAAGCAAAAGATACAGAAACATCTGCACCAGCAAGTACCGGGGCATCATTACTGCCATCACCCAACATCAGAACCTTATGCCCTTCCTGCTTAAGTGTTTCGAGTTGTTGAAGTTTCTCCCACGGAAGCTGTCTCGCTTTCCATGCAACTCCAAAATTCAGTCTGGCAGCAACTTGTGAAACTCTTTCTCGACCATCGCCGCTCATAAGCAAACGCTTGTATCCCTGACGATCAAGTTCCTGCATTAATTCGCTGGCACCTGAACGAATACTTTCCTTGATTTTGAAAACGGCTAACACACCTAATTCATCAGCAAGCACTACACCTTCTTGTTTTTGATAAGCATCTTTCACAACAAAATCAGGTCGACCCAGAAAATACTGTTTACCATCTATCACACCACGAATTCCCAAACCATTGAGGAACTCCTGTTCACTAACTTCTAATAACTCTTTATCACAAATCGAGAGGAACGCTTCTGATAAAGGATGTTGTGAATCTTGCGACAGACTTGCAGCAAGCTTAAAGACAATTTCAGGTGGCATATCTCTGAAACAACACGCCAAATCGACACTGGAATCCGTTAGGGTGCCTGTTTTGTCGAACACAAAAGTATCAACTGTTAACAAACGAGCCAGTGCATCCGGTTTTAATAATAGAATTCCTTTTGCAGAAAGCACAGAAAGGCTGCGTGTAATCACTGCAGGCGTTGCAAGCGCAAATGCGCAAGGACATGACACCACTAAAACAGCAAGTGCTGCATCGAAAGCTTTCGATGGATCAATCCAAAGCCATCCCGCAACAGTTAACAAAGTAAAACATAGAACAGCTAACACAAACTGAGATGCAGTTTTCTCACCTTCCTGAACCAATTGCACCTTACTGGTTTGTGCTTTCAAACTCAAACTTTGTAAAGCGGTTATAAAAGAATGCTCACTGGATTTTTCAACCCGAATTTCCGCTTCATTCTTCACAAGGCAACCAGACAACAAAGGAGTACCTGCAATTTTTCTTTGAATATCAAATTCCCCAGTAATAAGCGATTCATCAACATCCAGATTTTCACTTAATAATATCCCATCAACTGGAATCTGCTCACCTTGCTTAACACGTATCACGTCACCAGCTGTAATCTGGGTTACTCGCACCAGCTCAAACTCTCCTTGTGGATTTTTTCTTTCAACAAATGGTTTGCTAGCTTTTGAAAGCGATTCCAGACTACTCTGAGCTTTATGACGGGAAAGTAATTCCAGATAACGGCCAAGTAATATCAGGAAAACCAACATACTCACCGAATCAAAATAAACCTCACCACCTTCACTGATTGCCTGATAGAAACTGGCGAGATAGGTAAGGAATACCGAAATAGCAATAGGCACATCCATATTCAGATTTTTATTGTTGATTGCTTTAAACGCACCTTTAAAAAATGGTTTTGCTGAATACAACACCACAGGAGTCGCTACCAGAAACCCAAGCCATTTGAAAAAACTCAAAGTTACCTGATCAAGTTCATTCTCACCAGAAACATAAATGACCAAGGCAAACATCATCGCCTGCATAGTGCCAAAGCCGGCTACCAGAATCTGTTTTAACAAGGTGTTGCGTTCTTTTTTTCTTAAAGCATCCAGCTCATTGTATTCCATCATTTCTGCTGGATAACCAATTTCAGCAAGACATTGAATAATGGCATCCAGTTTTAACTTATCTTTTTTATAAGAAACTGAAACCCTACGCGTTAAGGCATTAACACCTACTTCAACAACACCCGTTAACTGTTTTAAGGCGCGTTCAACAACCCATGCACAGGAACTGCAATGCAAACCTGGCAGGAAAAGAAAACTTTCGCTGATATTTTCTGAAAGTGTATGACTGAAGTAAGCCTCTTCCACTTCGTGAACTGACTTTGAAGAACAACAACAACAGGAACCTTTCTTTTTGTTTCTTGATATTTTAGGACGCGGTAGGCAATAGAAGTCGCCCAGACCTTTTTCTATTATTTGCGAAGCTGTATCAGCACACGCCTGAGAACAACACACCCTCGCCTCATTTTTCCACTCAACAAAAAATGAAACTCCATCAGAAAATTCATTTCCACAATGAAAACAAACCGGTTGCTTTTCCTGATGATCTTTCATCACTTGAACTCTTCTATCACACCACTATTATTAACTGGCACACCCAGAATATATTTTTCGCCTTCAACATTGCGCTTCGTTTCAAGATCACTACTAAGAACAATCAAATGAATGCATCCAAAAACCATACCTGCAAAAAGCAATAGCGCAATCCAGAGCACTGGAACCTGATACCATCTCACCTCTTCAGTGTTTTGATTATTGTTCACTGCGTGCTCATTCATTTTTTTATTCGTCTTCTTATTCGTTTTCGCCAAGTATCCACGCCATGATCATTTTAGTTTGCTCAGTGCTGAGTCTTTCTTTCCAGCCAGGCATCACACCTTTTCTACCTTTTTCAATGCTCGCTTCAATGTCAGCTAATTCGCCGCCATATAACCAATCATTATCAGTAAGATCAGGCGCGCCCATTAATTGATTCCCTTTTCCGTCAACGCCATGGCAGGCAACACAATTATCAGCAAAATCGCTGGCGCCAACTTTTGCTTCAGCACTACCATGCGCCAAACCTGAAAGACTTCTTACATAATGGGCTAGGTTCTTGATACGACCGTAACCAAACTGTTTCCACGCAGGCATATAACCACTGCGCCCTTCGTTAATGGAATGCAAAATTGCTTCTTCACTTCCACCATATAGCCAAATCTCATCTCTGAGCGCTGGCGCACCAACTGCAACGTGCCCTTCTGCTTTCATACCATGACATGCTGAACAGTTATCTTGAAACAACGTTTTCCCTGCCTCCCTAACCTGCTGATCTAAAAGCAGTTCATTCAAGTTTTTTTCTTGCACATGACGCAGGAGTGGTAAATAAACTTCGTTATTTTTTTCAACACTCCGTGCGTGCTCATTATCAGATGTCCACCCAAGACTACCTGCACGATTTCCAAAACCTGGATACTGATAAAGATAAACAAGTGCAAATACTAAAAAGAAAACTGACAGTGCATACCACCAGGCAGGCAGTTTTCTTACTGCTTCTTTTAATACGCCATGCGCCCATCGATGACCTGTGGTGCCATCAGAATGGGTAGGAATCTCAACTCGCGTGCCCCAGAAAAGCAGCACGCAAGCAATGCTTAAATTAATAATAATCAGGCTCACAACCCATAAAGACCAGCCAGCACTCATTTGTTTTTCTCCTCTGCGAAATCAACAGCATCCTGCATGGGAATAGACGATAGTTGATCAAAAGTCGGCTTATGACGTTTTTGCCAAACCCAAATCCACATACCAAGAAATGAAACAATCATGATGACAATCATCACACCAATCAGGTGGCCCCATATCTCACTCATCGCTCACCTCACTTTTTTGAGGAACACTTTCTTGCGGTTCACTTTTTTGCGGAACATTGTCAATTCCCAAACCTTGCAAGTAAGCAACCAGCGCATCCATTTCTGTTTTACCCATAAGCTGATCTGGTGCTGATTCAATATCAGCATCGGTATACGGATCACCAAGCACTCGTAAAACTTTCATCCGCTTCTGAATATCCTTTTCATTAATTTTTTTCTTCATCAGCCACGGATAAGAAGGCATGTTGGATTCTGCATAAAAAGAACGCGGATTAAGCAAGTGAGCAACTTGCCAGTCATCAGAATATTTTCCACCGATTCTTGCCAGATCTGGCCCTGTTCGTTTTGAACCCCATTGATAAGGTCTGTCGTAAACCGATTCAGAAGCAATGGAATAATCACCATAACGTTGAGTTTCAAAACGTAGCTTTCTAATCATTTGCGAATGACACAGATAACAACCTTCTCTCACATAAATATCTCTACCTGCCAAACGCAAAGGTGAGTAAGGTTTTACACCTTCCGCTGGTTGCACCTTGTGCGCTTCCATAAACAGTGGCGTAAGTTCTGCAAGTCCGCCCATGGAAACCATCACCAGAATAAAAATGCCCAGCAACGCAGCATTCTTTTCAATCATTTCTATATGTTTAAATTGAAGAGGAAATTTCATAAGGATTACTCACCTCTTATGGTCTTTCCGGTTCAGGAATGGGAACCGGAATAGGTTTGATTAAATGGGCGCGTGCTGGCGCTGCGGTATACCAGAGATTCCATAACATGAAGAACATGCCGACCAGCGTCATAAAACCACCTAACCAGCGCAGCATGTACATGGGTTGAATTTCAACAAAGGCTTCCATGAAGGAATAAGTTAGCGAACCATTAGGTTCAGTAGCTTGCCACATCAAACCTTCCCTGATACCAGCGAACCACATCGACATAACATACAAAAGCGTGCCACCCAGATGTAACCAGAAATGAATTTCCATCGCTTTTCTAGAATACATTGGTTGACCTAATGCACGCGGTGCCATGGCATAAAGCGACCCAATCGTAATCATCGCAACCCAACCCAAAGCACCCGAATGCACGTGTGCTACAGTCCAGTCTGTATAGTGAGAAAGCGCGTTCACTGATTTGATGGCCATCATCGAGCCTTCAAAAGTTGCCGCACCGTAAAACACCAACGCAAGAATCATGAACTTGGCAGCAGGATCTGTTTTCAATTTGTGCCAGGAACCATTAAAGGTCATCAAACCGTTTGCCGCTGAACCCCAACTTGGCATGATAAGAATAAGCGAGAACACCATGCCCACTGACTGCACCCAATCTGGCAAAGCGGTGTAAAGCAAATGATGCGAACCTGCCCACATATAAACAGAAATCAGCGCCCAGAAATTCACAATAGAAAAACGGTAACTCCACAATGGCTGCTCTGCTTGTCTTGGCACGAAGTAATACATCATGCCAAGGAATCCAGCAGTTAAGAAAAATGCCACCGCGTTGTGGCCATACCACCATTGCACCATGGCATCCACTGCACCTGAATAAACGGGATAGGATTTTGTGAAAGAAACAGGAATCGCAATGTTGTTTACAATATGCAGCAAGGCAACAGCGACAATAAAAGCGCCGTAGTACCAGTTAGCAACATAAATATGTTTAATTTTTCTTCTGGTGAGCGTAACAAAAAACACCAAAGCAAAACTCACCCATACCACGGCAATCAGAATATCAATCCACCACTCAGGTTCCGCGTATTCCTTGCTTTGGGTCATACCTAAGGGCACGGTTACCATTGAAAGTACACAGATTAACTGCCAGCCCCAGAACGTAGCATGCGCCAGTTTTTCCAAAGCCAAACGGGTATGACCTGTTCGCTGCACTACGTAATAACAGGTACCCATAAGGGCAGAACCACCAAAGGCGAAAATCACACCAAAGGTATGTACTGGTCTTAAATGACTATAGGTAAGAATTGGTAAATCAAAATTAAGCGTTGGCCAGAATAACTGGGCTGCAATAAACACACCCACCGACATACCAATACTTCCCCATACAACCGCAGCGAGAAGAAAAAGACGAACAACGTGGTCGTTATAATATTCCGACACGTCTTTGATTTGATTATTCATAGAGAAAGGATTCCAGATGGAGTTGAAAACTGGCATTAAAAAATGCTCGCACTGGAATTTTAAATCGATTGGATTTTTCGCTTATTGATATGAAACAAACTAAAGTAAGGGAACAAAGATAAACAAATTAAAAATAATGGTTTTTCTCGATAAAAACCACAATTTTTATAAGGATATATAATCGGCTTATGATAAGAAAACTGAACCTGATTCAGGGAAAGCTTACTTAAAAAGAAAAGCAAGAATGGAAGATGCTTATTTCTTGTGACTATATTTCTTCGCCGTCATCAGAGAACTGATCACGCCAGCTTGACCCCATCTTTTCTTCCACATATTCTCGAATGAACTGACGCACTTTCTGTGATGCGGTTACATCCTCTAGCGCACAGAGCTTTTCAAATGCAGCTTTTTTTCTAGGATCAATTAGCAGGGTTAATCTAGCAGTTCGGTTTTCCATAGCTATTCTCATACATATGTTAATTTGATTAACATTGATTTTACATCAAATTAATCTAAAATGCATGCTCGATTGATGTCGAATCCTGACTTGATTAACGCATGTGAATACTCGAACCCATCTCTTTAGCCTCAAGATTGGCTATGGTCTCCAACAAGCACTTGCTGAAGGTTACAACTCAAAGACTGCCGTAAAAGACCTCTTTGCAGGTGTTTCCATTGGCATTATTGCAGTTCCACTTTCCATGGCACTCGCCATCGCCAGTGGCGTTGCTCCCCAGCATGGCTTATACACCGCAATCATTGCGGGCATTGTTATTGCCCTCACAGGGGGAAGTCGCTACAGCATTTCAGGACCAACAGCGGCTTTTGTTGTGATTCTTGCACCCATTGCCTCTACTTTTGGTTTAGCAGGTTTACTCACTGCTACCTGGCTCGCTGGCATTATTTTGATTGCCATGGCACTTACCCGTCTTGGTCGCTTTATTGAATACATTCCGAACTCAGTAACCCTGGGTTTCACTGTAGGCATTGCCGTTGTGATCTTTACCCTGCAGATTCCTGATTTTCTGGGAATCACGATAGACAACAAGGCTCATCATTATTGGGAAAAAATCATCTGGATTGTTTTACACACGCCTGAAACATCCATGCCCAATCTAGCCATTGCCTGTTTGACCATAGCAATCATGTTGTTATGGCCAAAACTCATTAAACATATTCCTCCCCACCTTCCCGCTATAGTATTTGCAACAGTCGCAGGCATTATTCTGAATACAAAAGGCATGAGCATTGACACCATCGCCACACGATTTCACTACCTAACGCCTGAGGGAATATCTCTTGGTGGAATTCCTCCTTACCTCCCTGCCTTTGACTGGCCGTGGGCGCACACAGCTTTAGGGGAAAATAAACTAGCCCTCAATCTGGAAACCTTCAGAAAACTTTTGCCTGCCAGTTTTGCCATTGCCATGTTAGGTGCCATCGAATCACTTTTATGCGCTGTGATACTCGATGGCATTTCTGGAAAACGGCACAGTGCAAACAGTGAATTACTGGGTCAGGGTTTAGGAAATCTTCTCGTTCCATTTTTTGGTGGTTTTTCAGCCACTGCTGCTATTGCACGATCTTCTGCAAATTATAAAGCTGGTGCTTTTTCTCCCTTGGCCTCGGTGGTTCACGCCTTCATTGTGTTAAGCAGCTTGATTTTTTTACCTGAATTACTGGGCATGATTCCCATGGCAGCCATGGCTGCACTGCTCATGATAGTCGCATGGAACATGAGTGAACTGCATAAAGCAAAAAAATTACTGAAAACCGCGCCCTTAAGCGATAGCAGTATTTTTATTACCTGCATGTCACTCACTATTCTCTTTGACATGGTGATTGCCATTTCTGTGGGCGTAGTGCTTTCTTCTCTACTATTTATGAAAAACATGGCAGAAATGACCAAGATTCATGACATCACTGCCAACAAACGATTCATGGACGCTGACATAAAAGACGGTACAAAAATTTTCAAGATTAATGGCCCACTATTCTTTGCAGCGGCAGACAGAATATTTGATGAGCTCACTCAACTTTCAACAAAGCTGAATCGAGTCGTACTTTATCTCGACGGTGTATCAGTGCTCGATGAAGGTGGTTTAAATGCGTTTATGCGATTTGTAAATTATTGCGAAACAAAAAACATTCAACTTTATCTTGCCGATTTTCAGATGCAACCACTTAGGACCTTGGCGAAATCCGGTTTCAAGGAAACTGAAACCACCTTAACCTTTTCAACGCTGGAACAGGCAATCGAATTACTCAAATCAGAATCACAAAACCCAAACTAGAAACTTCCCCAGCTTGTTAATAAAAGGTTTTAACAAGCCAGGAAAATTATTGATTCATCCCGAAAAAACTCTTAGGCCTGAACAGCTTCCTTTTCAGGAAAAGAATATTTCCACACACGCTTCAACACAGTTTTGTACTGATTCAAAAAGCTATCGGTATTGTATTGCAAGCCGTAACGTTCACAGATTTCCTGAACCTTTAAAGACATTTCAGGATAACGATTGGAAGGAATATCCGGGAACAGATGATGTTCAATCTGATAACTCAAATGCCCGCTTAATACATGCAACCACTTGCCGCCAGTAAAGTTACTGGATCCCAACAATTGACGGTAATACCAGTGACCGCGAGTTTCATTTTCACACTCTTCTTCAGTAAACGTATGGGCATCTTCGGTAAAATGACCACAGAAAATAATGGTTGACGCCCAAACATTTCTTACAAGGTTTGCCATCATATTACCCACCAGAACTTTCGGCGCAAAAGGCCCAGCCAACAAGGGAAAGAAAATATAATCCTTAAAGGTTTGTCTGGATGCTTTTCTGGCAAACTCCTTAAAGAACTGTTTCTTATCAGAAAAAGAAATTTCACCTTTACGAAGTTTTTCCACTTCCGCTTCATGAACACCTACTCCCCACTGAAACAGACCGGTTAGCAAAGCGAAGTAAATCATCTGAAAACTATGCGCAGGTCTCCAGGGTTCGTCGTTTGATAATCTCAATACCGCATAACCATAATCGCGATCCTTTCCAATAATATTGGTGTAGGTATGGTGTTCATAGTTATGGGTTCTTCTCCACGATTCTGCATCACACACGGTATCCCATTCGTAATTCTGTGAATTCAATTCAGGATCTCTTGTCCAGTCGAATTGACCATGCATAACGTTGTGACCAATTTCCATGTTCTCAAGAATCTTTGCAAAAGAAAGACTGCTTACACCCAACATCCAGGTAAAAGGATCAAGACTGATATGAATTAAAACACGCCCAACGATTTCACTCATACGGCTTAAACGAATCATCCTGCGCATGTAATCCACATCATTCTGACCCAGGTCTTCTTCGACACTTTTCCTGAGCGCATCCATTTCCTTGCCGAAAGCTTCAAGATCCTGTTCAGATAAACGATGCTTTCCTTTTTTATTTAACTCTTCAGTAACAACAGTTTCAAAAATTCTGTCTAATTCAACGGCTGCGTTCATAATTATTTCCTCTACTAAAATTCGTTTTGATTACAGTTCGATTTCAACATCACCCACAGCTTGGGAAATACAAATCCTGATTTCTTCTTCATCTGGCGAAGAAAGTTCGCCGGTTAACATATTCCTCACCACACCAGACTTTTTGGTGCAGGTACAACTGTGACACACGCCCATTCGGCAAGCGTTCTTTGGATTCAGTGAAAGGTTTTCTGCCTGCTCAAGCACACTGATGGCTTTGTTGTCATTGGCAGTTTTTCCAGAGTGAACAAAATGGACATGGCTTTCTTCCTTTGTTAACGCAGATGCATTAACTGCACTATCAAAACTTTCAAAATGAATAGCCTCTTCTTTCACACCAAGTGAAACAACAGCGTCCATCATGCTTTGAGTAAAACTGTTGCTACCACAAATAAAAACCTCACAAGCTTCTACGTGTTGGCAAAGTGCCTTGATGCCTTCAGCATCCAAACGTTTATCACTCGCTTGTTCACGTGTTGTGTGTGGAATGAAATAAAAATGTTCCTGGTTTTCATCAAGTGACTTGAAAGAAGATGAAAAAACTAATGACTCTTGATTAGCCGCGTTATAGACAAGATAGGTTTCAGAATCAGCATGCTGACCACTGCTTAAGATGGAACGAATTGGTGTAATACCACTACCCGCGGCCAGGAAAAGAAGCGGTTTTCTTTGCACGCTCTCTCCATTCAATGAGTGCGTTTGCAACTCAGCAGCAAATTCGCCTTGGGCTTCGCTAATGGCAAACAAAGTATCACGGCGTAATCCGTCGTTAACAAAATTAGAAACCACACCACCTTCAACACGATGGACACAGATTTCAAATTGACCCAATTTCTCAAACAACGAGGCAGGCGATGAAATACTGTAATTACGCTTTCTTCGAACGCCATCAATCTCAAACTCGCAGGTGACATATTGCCCTGGTACAAAACCCGTCCAGTTCGCTGGTGCCTGAATTCTCAGAGTCGTTGCATTGTCATTATGCTTCTGGATTTCCACCACTCTGGCGAGCTGACCTCTCCCAGCCAGATCCCAGGCAGGTAGTACGCCCTTAACAATTGGATTGAAATAGCTACCTATGCTTCGGTTAAACAAAGCTTCCTGAATCCAGCTTGTTGTGTTTCCCTTATTTTGCTTGCCACCTTGCTGGGCTTTAAATTGGCTTTTCATAAACGACCTCTTTGTGTTGCTGTCTATTTCAGTGCACATATGTGAACTGTAATGTAATACAAATATTTAAGAGGTCAAGCACTTTTAATAAAAAAATTAAATTACTTATATATCAGTAAGTTAATTCGTTATTTCTAACGAAATAATCCGAATTAATTTAAATGTAATACATTAAATAGGAAAATATGAAGATTTTATCTTAGTTAAAGGTGATTTTTGTAAAAAATAGACTACACTTGTGAACCAATCAAACAGCCATTTCGAGTTAGCCATGAGCAAACCCAGCCGAGAAGAACAGAAAGCCCGTACCCGCGCCCTATTACTGGATGCCACC
>JBECKS010000089.1:0-15721 GCA_040235395.1 Pseudomonadales bacterium
TGACCACCCCATGTCTCCGAGCAGACCTTGGTCAGCGCAGCTGTTAAGGTCGTCTTACCATGGTCAACGTGACCTATTGTTCCTACGTTTACATGCGGCTTATTACGTTCAAACTTTTCCTTTGACACAACTATAACCTCTCAATTTTCTGATTTTATTAATACTTAAACTGCGTTTTTGTTGATGATTGCTTCAGCTATATTGTTAGGTGCTTCAGCATACTTACTGAACTCCATAGAGAAGGTAGCTCTTCCCTGGCTCATTGACCGCACGTCAGTTGCGTAACCAAACATTTCAGCTAAAGGAACCTCAGCTTTTACAATTTTGCCTGAAGGACTGTCATCCATTCCTTCAATCATGCCCCTTCGGCGGTTAAGGTCTCCCACAATATCACCCATGTGATCTTCAGGGGTTACTACCTCAACCTTCATAATTGGTTCAAGAAGCACTGGGTTTGCAGCCAAGCAACCCTTTTTGAATGCCATTGCACCAGCCATACGGAAAGCATTTTCGTTAGAATCCACATCATGGTATGAACCATCGTACAAAGTGGCCCTTACACCAACCACTGGGTAACCTGCCAAAATGCCTGATTCCATCTGTTGCTGAATTCCTTTATCTACGGCATTGAAGAATTCTTTTGGAACAACACCACCAGCAATCTCTTCATTAAACTTGTACTCTTCTCCCTCGTCAGCTGGCTCGACCCTTAACCAAACGTGACCATATTGCCCGCGACCACCACTCTGTTTAACGAATTTGCCTTCAGCCTCAACACCTTTCTTAATAGTTTCACGATAAGCAACCTGAGGTTTTCCGATATTCGCTTCAACATCAAACTCACGGCGCATACGATCAACCAGAACATCCAGATGAAGCTCACCCATTCCAGAAATGATTGTCTGTCCCGATTCTTCGTCACTTTGCACCCTGAACGATGGGTCCTCTTTTGCCAAACGACCCAGTGCAATACTCATTTTCTCTTGGTCAGCTTTTGTTTTTGGCTCAACAGCAACAGCAATAACTGGCTCAGGGAAATCCATTCTCTCAAGCGTAATCCGATTGCTTTCATCACACAGCGTATCACCTGTGGTCACTTCTTTTAGACCAACAGCTGCAGCAATATCACCAGCTCTCACCTCTTTGAGCTCCTCGCGAGAGTTAGCATGCATTTGCAAGATTCGACCAATTCGCTCTTTCTTGCTCTTCACAGGGTTAAAAACTGAATCACCCGATTTCAAAACACCGGAATAAACCCTGAAGAAAGTCAGGTTTCCAACGTACGGGTCGTTAGCAATCTTGAACGCCAAAGCAGCAAAAGGCTCGTCATCAGAAGACTTACGCTCTGCTTCTGTCTCGTTGGCATCATCAAGAATACCTTTAATTGCAGGAACATCAGGTGGCGCAGGCAAATAATCAATTACCGCATCCAACATAGCCTGAACACCCTTATTCTTGAAAGCTGAACCACATAAGGCCACGACAATTTCATTTGCCAACACTTGTTGCCTTAAACCTTCCTTAATTTCTTCTGGGCTCAAATCACCTTCTTCAAGATATTTTTCCATTAGGTCTTCATTAGCTTCCGCAGCCGACTCAACCATTTTTTCTCTGTATTCCTGAGCTAAATCAGCCATGTCTTCAGGAATTTCTTCCAGAGCATATGTCATACCTCTATCGTCTTCGTTCCAGTAAATGGCTTTCATACGAATAAGGTCAATAACACCCTTGAATTTCTCTTCAGCACCGATGGACAACTGTACAGGAACAGGTTTAGCACCAAGACGCGTTTCAATCTGCTTAACCACGCGAAGGAAATCCGCACCGGCCCGGTCCATCTTGTTTACAAAAACAATACGCGGAACCTGATACCGATTAGCCTGACGCCATACTGTTTCAGACTGAGGCTCAACACCTGAAGAGCCGCAGAAAACAACAACAGCACCGTCAAGCACACGAAGTGAACGCTCCACCTCAATGGTGAAATCTACGTGCCCAGGGGTATCAATGATATTAATACGGTGTTGCTTGTATTGCTGATCCATACCACTCCAGAAACAGGTAGTCGCAGCAGAAGTAATAGTAATACCTCGCTCCTGCTCCTGAACCATCCAGTCCATGGTAGCGGCACCATCATGAACCTCTCCAATTTTATGAGAGACTCCTGTGTAAAATAAAACACGCTCTGTTGTTGTTGTTTTGCCCGCATCTACGTGGGCACAAATGCCTATATTACGGTATAACTCTAATTTGGTTTCACGAGCCACAATCTATTCCTCGATAAAGAATTTCTAAAACCTACAGGTATCTCATAGGACTGAGATACCCATAACAAAACATAAAACGAATCGGAAAATTAAAAACGGTAATGAGAGAATGCTTTGTTTGCTTCTGCCATTCTGTGTACATCCTCTTTTTTCTTGAAAGCAGAACCTTTACCCGCAGCGGCATCAAGCATTTCATTTGCAAGGCGTTGAGCCATAGATTTCTCACCACGTTTGCGAGCAGACTCCACAAGCCAACGCATTGCCAGAGCCGTTCTTCTCGACGGCCTAACTTCAACTGGAACCTGGTAAGTCGCTCCACCAACGCGGCGAGATTTAACCTCAACCATAGGTCTTAATGCCTCAAGGGCATTCTCAAAGACTTCCATAGGATTGCCAGAATTCTTTTCTTCAATGATTTCCAAAGCACCGTACACGATTCTTTCAGCAAGGGCTTTTTTACCACTCACCATCACGTGGTTCATGAATTTTGCTAAGGTTTGATCCCCAAATTTGGGATCAGGCAGGATTTCTCGTTTTGCAACGACTCTTCTTCTAGACATAACACTCTCTCTTCAGGTTGTTCTGGGATAAGCCCAGCCTTACTTAGATAAAGATAAATCTTTACCAGCTCTTGGTTTTGAAAATTACGCTTTAGGGCGTTTAGTACCGTACTTGGATCTAGCTTGCTTTCTGTCAGCTACGCCAGCTGTATCCAAAGTTCCTCTCACGGTGTGATAACGCACACCAGGAAGGTCTTTTACACGACCACCTCTAATCAGGACAACTGAGTGTTCCTGAAGATTATGGCCTTCACCACCAATATAAGAGCTTACTTCATAGCCATTCGTTAAACGTACACGACATACTTTTCGTAGAGCCGAATTAGGTTTTTTAGGTGTGGTCGTATAAACACGAGTACAAACTCCGCGACGTTGCGGACAGCCTTGCAAGGCAGGCACCTTACTATCTACAACACGCCTCTTTCTCGCTCCGCGAACCAACTGGTTAACCGTTGCCATTTAATAACCTCTTAATATTTTCTCAATCCAGACGTAAACAATAAAAAACTACACGCCATTTTCAGGGTGCGGAATTCTAGTAATGCAAAGCTAGCAAGTCAATAGCGTCCGCCTCAACCAACTCAACTACTCATCACTCTGCATAGAGTCTTCTACCACGATTTCCTCTGGAGAATTCAAAGCTTCACTCAACGCTGCTTCAACTTCATCTGCAGAAACTTCCACGACACTGGACATCTCCTGCTCTAACAACCTGGCTTCTCTTCTTTGCTGATGATGCGCAAAACCAGTACCAGCTGGAATCAAGCGACCAACAACAACATTTTCCTTCAATCCGCGAAGCTCATCTCTCTTTCCAGTCACCGCTGCTTCAGTTAACACTCGCGTTGTTTCCTGGAATGATGCAGCAGAAATAAAGGATTCTGTCGCCAAAGACGCTTTGGTAATACCTAAAAGCAAACGCTGGAACTGAACAGCACCCTTATCTGCTGTTTGCAATTCATCATTGATATCAAGAACGCGTGCAAACTCTGCTTGCTCTCCCTTAATCAATGAAGACTCCCCGGCATCTTCAATCTCCACTTTTCTAAGCATCTGACGCACAATCACTTCAATATGCTTATCATTAATTTTTACGCCTTGAAGACGATAAACCTCTTGAACCTCATCAACGATGTAGTTAGCCAAGGCACTAACACCCAACAAGCGAAGAATGTCGTGAGGGTTTGATGGTCCATCGGCTATTACCTCACCTTTAACCACGTTTTCTCCCTCAAAAACATTCAGATTACGCCACTTGGGAATCAAGACTTCATACGCATCCGCTCCGTCAGGAGGAGTAATCACCAAACGTTTTTTACCCTTTGTTTCTTTACCCCAGCTCACAACACCTGTGATTTCGGCAAGAATACAGGCTTCTTTTGGTTTCCTTGCCTCAAACAAGTCCGCAACTCGCGGTAAACCACCAGTAATATCACGTGTTTTCGAACTTTCCTGAGGAATCCTGGCAACCACATCACCGACGCCAATCGATTCACCATTTACTGCCTGAGTAATTGCTCCAGCTGGCAAAACATATTGAACAGGTGTGTCAGTATTGGGGATGCAAACAGGTTTGCCTTTTCCGTCTACCAATTTAATCAGTGGACGCAACTCTTTCCCTGATTGAGGTCTATCTTTTGGATCAATAATCTCAATGTTACTGAGACCAGTGAGATCATCAGTTTGCGTTGTCACCGTAATACCATCTTCAAAATCTTGCAGAACAATTTTACCAGCCACCTCAGTAATAATTGGATGCGTATGTGGATCCCAATTTGCAAGAATGGCTCCTGCGTCCACTTTCTCACCATCCTGAACCGACAGGATTGTTCCGTAAGGAATCTTGTAACGCTCTCTTTCACGTCCTTTTTCATCAGCTACTGCTAACTCACCTGAACGCGAAACTGCAACAAGATTTCCATTTTCTTTTGTAACAGTCTTCACATTATGCAAACGAACCGTACCAGCATTTTTAACTTGAACGTTTGAAACAGCTGACGCTCTTGATGCAGCACCACCAATGTGGAAAGTCCTCATGGTCAACTGTGTGCCAGGCTCACCGATTGACTGTGCAGCCATTACGCCTACTGCTTCACCAATGTTCACCAAGTGTCCACGAGCCAAATCACGCCCATAACATTTTGAACAAACACCATAACGAGTTTCACAAGTTATCGCTGAACGAACCAGGATTTCATCAACACCAGCCGCTTCAATCATATCCACCAAAGCTTCATCTAGCATTGTTCCTGATTCAACAAGAACCTTTTCACTTGTTGGATCAAGCACATCATTAACCACAACACGACCAAGAACCCTTTCACGCAATGGCTCAACAATATCTCCACCCTCAATATGAGGTGTCATTGTTAAACCATTTTTGGTTCCACAGTCTACTTCTGCAACGACAAGATCCTGAGCAACATCAACCAGACGTCTAGTCAAATAACCAGAGTTAGCTGTTTTTAACGCAGTATCAGCCAAACCTTTTCGAGCACCGTGGGTCGAAATAAAATATTGCAATACTGACAAGCCTTCACGGAAGTTTGCCTGAATAGGTGTCTCAATAATTGAACCGTCAGGTTTTGCCATCAAACCTCGCATACCAGCAAGCTGACGAATCTGAGCGGCGCTACCACGAGCACCAGAGTCGGCCATGATGTAAATGGAATTAAAGGATTGTTGCTCTACCTGTTTTCCTTCTTTATCAATAACCGTATCACTTCCCAATCCTTCCATCATCGCTCTTGCAACTTTATCGTTAGTGCGAGACCAGATATCAACAACCTTATTGTAACGTTCGCCCTGAGTCACCAAACCTGATGCGTATTGAGATTCAATCTCTCTCACTTCTTTTTCGGCAGCATCGATAATCCCCTTTTTCTCTTTAGGAATAACCATATCCTCAATACCGATTGAAGAGCCAGATGATGTCGCCTCACTAAAACCCATGTACATCAATTGGTCAGCAAAAATAACCGTAGGTTTTAAACCTAATCTTCTATAACAAGTATTAATCAGACCTGAAATTGCTTTTTTGGTCATCGGCTGGTTCACCTGATCAAAACTCATTCCCTTAGGAACAATACTCCACAGAAGTAAACGACCGACAGTTGTTTCAACAACACGGGTTTTTGGTTTGTATTCACCCGATTCATCTTTAACCCAATCTTCTACTCTTGCCTTGATAACGGAATGCGTCTCAACAGCTTTGTTATAAAGTGCTCTAATAGCCTCTTTATAATCGGTGAAAACAGTTCCTTCACCTTTCGCATTGATCTTGGATCGCGTCATGTAATAAAGGCCAAGGACTACGTCCTGAGAAGGAACGATGATGGGCTCTCCATTGGCAGGAGAAAGAATGTTATTACTAGACATCATTAAGGCACGAGCTTCCAATTGCGCCTCTAGAGTCAAAGGGATATGTACAGCCATTTGGTCACCGTCAAAGTCGGCGTTAAATGCAGCACATACAAGTGGGTGAAGTTGAATCGCTTTACCTTCAATTAACAATGGCTCAAATGCCTGAATACCTAAACGGTGAAGAGTAGGCGCACGGTTTAATAAAATTGGATGCTCACGAATCACTTCAGCAAGAATATCCCAAACTTCAGAAGTTTCTTTCTCAACCATTTTCTTTGAAGCTTTAATCGTTGTTGAAAGACCTCTTGCTTCCAGTTTTGCGAAAATAAATGGCTTGAATAATTCAAGCGCCATTTTCTTTGGCAAACCACACTCATGCAATCGTAAAGTTGGACCTACAACAATTACAGATCGACCCGAATAATCAACTCGCTTACCTAAAAGATTCTGACGGAAACGACCTTGCTTACCTTTGATCATATCTGCCAATGATTTCAGAGGGCGCTTATTCGAACCTGTAATTGCTCTACCTCTACGACCGTTATCAAGCAATGCATCGACAGACTCCTGCAACATGCGTTTTTCATTTCGCACGATAATGTCAGGCGCATTCAAATCAAGTAGTCGACGAAGACGATTATTTCGATTAATTACTCTTCTATACAGGTCATTCAAATCAGACGTAGCAAAACGTCCACCTTCAAGAGGAACCAAAGGTCTCAAATCAGGTGGAAGAATGGGAAGAACAGTAAAGATCATCCACTCTGGTTTATTTCCAGAATCAATAAAGGCTTCAAGAAGTTTTAAACGCTTGGTAAGTTTCTTGATTTTTGTTTCAGAAGAAGTTTCTGGAAGCTCTTCTCTCAGTCTTGTAGCCTCACCTTCCAAATCAAGGTCTTTCAATAGTGCCTGGATAGCTTCAGCACCCATTCTCGCATCAAACTCATCTCCAAATTCTTCCAGAGCATCATAATACTGCTCATCTGTCAGAATCTGATATTGATCTAGCGTGGTCATACCAGGGTCAATAACAACATAAGATTCAAAATACAGAACGCGCTCAATATCCCTTAAGGTCATATCAAGTAATAAACCAATTCTCGATGGCAGTGACTTAAGGAACCAGATATGCGCAACAGGTGTAGCCAATTCAATATGACCCATCCTTTCGCGACGTACTTTAGCTAAAGTGACTTCTACACCACACTTCTCACAAATCACACCACGATGCTTAAGACGCTTGTACTTTCCACAGAGGCACTCGTAATCCTTGACCGGACCAAAAATTTTCGCACAGAACAAACCCTCTCTTTCTGGTTTGAAAGTTCGATAGTTAATGGTTTCAGGCTTCTTCACCTCACCAAAAGACCATGAACGAATCAGTTCTGGCGGCGCCAAACCGATTCTGATTTTTTCAAACTCTTCACCATGGCCTTGCGCTTTTAGTATGTTAAGTAAGTCTTTCAAGGTCTTTCCTCCGAGGAAGTTCCACTATCGTTTACTTTAAATAGTTTTAATTTCTTTAAGCTGGTTATTCTGACTCGAACTCAATATCAATACCCAAAGATCGAATCTCTTTCACTAACACATTAAAAGATTCAGGCATTCCAGGTTCCATTCGATGATCACCATCTACAATGTTTTTGTAGATTCGCGTACGACCATGAACGTCGTCAGATTTCACAGTGAGCATTTCCTGAAGCGTGTATGCAGCACCATATGCTTCTAGTGCCCACACTTCCATTTCCCCAAATCGCTGACCACCAAACTGGGCTTTACCACCAAGAGGCTGCTGTGTAACCAGACTGTAAGAGCCTGTTGAACGAGCATGCATCTTGTCATCCACAAGATGATTGAGCTTAAGGATGTACATGTAACCAACTGTCACAGGGCGATCAAAAGACTGTCCGGTGCGGCCATCAAACAAAGTCATTTGACCCGACTCTGGCAACTCAGCTAAACGAAGAAGCTCACGAATGTGCTCTTCCTGCGCTCCGTCGAAGGCTGCTGTTGCCATTGGAACACCACCGACAAGATTTTCAGCAAGCGTTCTAATTTCGTCATCAGTTAAGCCCTTGATGTCTTCATTCTTATCAGCAACTTTGTTGTAAATGTTTTCCAGAAATGCACGCAAATCTTTCATGCTGGCTTGCGCTTTAAGCATGTTATCAATCTTTACGCCCAAACCTTTTGCAGCAAATCCCAGATGCGCTTCCAGAACCTGACCTACGTTCATTCGAGAAGGAACGCCTAATGGATTTAGAACGATATCAACAGGCTCTCCATTCTCGTCATACGGCATATCTTCAACAGGCATAACAACCGAGATAACACCTTTGTTTCCGTGACGACCGGCCATCTTATCGCCAGGCTGCACGCGTCTTTTAATTGCCAGATACACCTTGACTAACTTCAGCACGCCATGAGCCAAATCATCGCCACCCGTTATTTTTCCTTTCTTGATTTCAAACTTTCTATCAAGTTCTGCCTGCATGTCTTTAATAAAGGCTTGTGCTTTTTCAACATGTTCTGCGGCTTTACTGTCAGCCATTCGTAAATCAAACCACTGATCAGCATCAAGACTATCCATCACTTCATCAGTCAACGTGGTGCCTTTAGACAATCCCGCACCACCATTCACCTTTTTACCAGAAACAACTTTTCTTAAACGCGCAATAGCAGCTTCCTGGAAAATCCTGAATTCGTCTTTCAAATCCTTTCTATAAGTATCAAGCTGGAATTTTTCGATATCGAGCGCTCTCTGATCTTTATCAACACCCTCGCGAGTAAAGACCTGAACATCAATAACCGTTCCTTTAACACCAGCTGCCACACGCAAAGAAGTATCTTTAACTTCAGATGCTTTCTCACCAAAAATTGCTCTCAATAATTTTTCTTCAGGAGAAAGTTGTGTTTCACCTTTAGGCGTTACTTTACCTACAAGAATATCGCCCGCTTTTACTTCGGCACCAATATAAACAATCCCAGACTCGTCAAGCTTAGAAAGTGCTGACTCACCAACATTAGGAATATCTGCAGTGATTTCTTCTGGACCCAATTTAGTATCACGAGTTATACAAGTTAGCTCCTGAATATGAATCGTGGTGAAACGGTCTTCTTTAACAACTCTCTCAGACACAAGAATAGAATCCTCAAAGTTGTAACCATTCCACGGCATGAAAGCCACTCGCATGTTTTGACCCAAAGCGAGTTCACCTAAATCCACAGAAGGTCCATCTGCAAGAATATCTCCTCTTGCAACAACGTCACCTTTCTTAACTAAAGGACGTTGATTGATACAGGTATTCTGGTTAGAACGCGTGTATTTAGTCAGGTTGTAAATGTCTACACCTGCATCGCCCTGCACAGATTCATCTTCATGCACTCGAACTACAATTCTGGATGCGTCAACGAAATCAATGACTCCACCATGCTTAGCAACTACACACACGCCTGAATCTCGAGCAACTATCGCTTCCATTCCTGTTCCCACTAGTGGCTTTTCAGACCGCAAGGTCGGAACCGCCTGGCGTTGCATGTTTGAACCCATCAACGCACGGTTAGCATCATCGTGCTCAAGGAAGGGGATAAGAGATGCAGCAATAGAGACCACCTGTCTTGGACTTACATCCATATAAGCGATGTCATCGGAAGACTTGAGCGTAAATTCGTTTTCAAAACGCACAGCAACCAAATCATCAACAAAACGGTTTTTCTTATCTAAAGGTGAATCTGCCTGAGCAATAACGTATTTCGACTCTTCGATTGCTGATAAATACTCAATATCATCAGTCACCACACCTTTAACAACTTTTCTATAAGGGCTTTCCAGAAAACCGTAATCATTGGTTCTCGCAAAAGTTGCAAGTGAATTAATCAAACCAATGTTTGGACCTTCAGGTGTTTCAATCGGACAAACTCGCCCATAATGAGTCGGATGAACATCGCGCACTTCGAAACCAGCTCTTTCTCTGGTCAAACCACCGGGACCCAATGCCGAAACACGTCGCTTATGAGTAATTTCCGAAAGTGGATTATTCTGATCCATGAACTGGGACAACTGACCACTGCCAAAAAATTCTTTTACTGCAGCTGCAACTGGTTTGGCATTAATTAAATCCTGAGGCATCAAACCTTCAGATTCAGCCAGACTCAAACGCTCCTTAACAGCTTTTTCAACACGCACTAGACCAATTCTGAATTGGTTTTCTGTCATCTCGCCAACAGATCGGATTCTTCTATTACCAAGATGATCGATATCATCAACACTTCCTTTTCCATTCCTGATATTCACCAATGTTTTCAGAACATCAAGAATATCCTCGTTAGAAAGTATTCCTTCTCCTTCAACAGTGTCACGATCAAGGCGTTTGTTGAACTTCATTCTGCCAACATTCGACAAATCATAACGATCTGTACTAAAGAAAAGATTTTTAAAAAGTCCTTCAGCAGCCTCTTTTGTTGGCGGTTCACCAGGACGCATCATTCGGTAAATTTCCACCAAGGCTTCAAGACGATTAGATGTTGGATCAATTGCCATGGTATCGGAGACATAAGCACCTCTATCCAATTCATTGGTATAGAGAGTCTCTAATTCACTTACACCAGCTTCAATCAGCTTGCCTACCAAATCAGTGCTTAATTCAGTGTTACACTCAGCAATGAACTCACCCGTTTCATGATCAACAATATTTTTGGCTAGTACCTTACCTTCAAGATAATCGTGAGGCACAACGATCTCTGTAATATTTGCCTTTTCCAACTCACGAATATGTCTTGCAGTAATCCTTCTACCCGCCTCAACAATCACTTTGTTTTTATATTTAATCTCAAAGTTAATTGTTTCGCCTCGCAGCCGCTCAGGAATCACTGCAAAGCTAATATTTCCATCCTTATCAACTTTAAACTTATTTGTTTCAAAGAAGGTTTCTAGAATTTCTTCGGATTCCATTCCAAGCGCTCTCAGCAGAATGGTAGCCGGAAGCTTCCGTCTTCTATCAATACGAACAAATACACAATCTTTTGGATCAAATTCAAAATCCAACCATGAACCGCGGTAAGGAATGATACGCGCTGAATAGAGTAACTTTCCTGAAGAGTGTGTTTTACCTTTATCATGATCAAAAAACACGCCAGGTGATCTGTGTAACTGAGAAACGATAACTCTCTCAGTACCGTTAATGACAAAGGTTCCTGTATCAGTCATCAAAGGCAGCTCACCAAGATATACATCCTGCTCCTTGACCTCTTTAACAGCTTTGGAATTATCTTTTTCGTAAATAACGAGCTTAATCATCACCCTAAGTGGAGCTGCATATGTAACACCCCTCAGGATACATTCCTTAACATCAAATGCTGGCTCTCCCAGTTCATAATCAACATACTCAAGAGCCGCTGTGCCTGAATAACTTTCTATAGGAAATACAGACTTAAATGCAGCATGAAGCCCCTGTTCTTTTTTGTTTGTAACAGGCACATCTCTCTGCAGGAATTTATGATAGGAATCCAGCTGAATTTCTAGTAAATAAGGGATTTCCTTAACCTCGGGAAGCTTTGCAAAATCCTTACGAATACGTTTTTTTTCGGTGTATGAATAAGCCATCTGTATTCCTCAATCGCGTTTAACGCATTTTTGCACTTGTTTGTTCTGTTATGTTTTTATTTAACGGTCACAACCCCGTTTTCAGATTCTTATGAGTTTTATCAACTCACAGTCTGTACAACTTGAAATGACAATAGGCCGACACCAAAACTGGTATCAGCCCATTATCAAAAGTAAAAAAGTTTACTTAACTTCTACAGTACCGCCTGCTTCTTCAAGTTCTTTCTTGATAGTAGCGGCTTCTTCCTTACTTACACCTTCTTTAATAGCAGCCGGTGCGCCTTCAACCAAATCCTTAGCTTCCTTCAGGCCTAAACCTGTAACGCCACGGACGGCTTTAATTACACCAACTTTCTTATCGCCAAAACCTGTTAGTACAACATCAAATTCTGACTTTTCTTCAGCAGCAGAACCACCGGCATCACCACCCGCAGCAGGGGCAGCAACCGCAACGGCAGCAGCAGCTGTAACACCAAATTTTTCTTCCATTGCTTCAATAAGCTCAACAACTTCCATTACGCTCATTTCAGCAATTGCATTTAAAACATCATCTTTAGATAGAGCCATTGCTCACACTCCTATTTAAAAAATTTAACTTTAATCACCAATCACCAATGCCTTCAAAAAGCTATGCCGCTTCTTTCTGGTCTTTGACAGCAGCAACAACTCGAACCAGTTTGCTTGGTACTTCGTTCATTGTGCTTGCCAACTTGGCAATTGGTGCCTGCATTACAGACATCAACTGGGCAAGGGCTTCTTCTCGGGTTGGAAGTTTAGCTAATGCATCAATATTTGATGCAGATAACAACTTACCGCCAACAGCCAGTGCTTTTACTTCGAATTTCGCAAAATCTTTCGCAAAATCTTTCGCAACTCGAGCAGCAGAACCTGGGTCTTCCTGAGAGAATGCCAGGATTGTTGGTCCTACAAGGACTTCCTCCAGACATTCATACTCACTACCTTTCAGCGCTCTCTTTAACAAAGTGTTTCTAACTACTCTTAAATAAACACCTTGTGCGCGAGCACGATTCCTAAGCTCTGTCATCTCTGCAACAGTAAGGCCCTGATAATCTGCCACTACTGCTGAAAGAGCACTCAACGCTACTTCCGAAACGTCAGCCACAATTGCCTGTTTGTCTTCCAGTCTTAAAGCCATGGGTTTTTCTCCTGGATAGTTCAAACATGCAATACATCGAAAAAATAATTTTCAATGTATCTCCTTAAGTTCAAATAAAATGCATTTGAACTTATTACGGTTGTCTATCCAGTTTCAAAGAGTGCTCACATAAATCATGCAAACAATCAAATAACCGAATATACCCCCGCGTCTGCGTAGGCTGTTTATCATTTAACTTCATTGCTAAAAGCTTTGAAGACCTACGGTCTTTGACGCCTGTTAATTAAGTCTTACCTTTATTAACAGGGGTCTAAAGTCTTTAAAAATCAAACTAAAACTGAGTGATCCAAATGCAAACCTGGACCCATCGTGCTAGAAAGGGTTACTTTCTTGATATAAACACCTTTTGACGATGCTGGTTTTGCTTTTTTCAGATCTGAAAGTAAATGCGCAAGGTTTTCTTTAATTGCATTTGCTTCAAAACCGACCTGACCTATAGAGCAGTGAATGATGCCCGCTTTATCAGCTCGGTATCTTACCTGCCCTGACTTTGCATTGGTCACAGCTTGAGCAACATCAGGTGTTACTGTTCCCACCTTAGGGTTAGGCATTAAACCTCGTGGTCCCAGGATTGTTCCTAACCTTCCAACCACTCGCATGGCATCAGGGCTAGCAATAACGACATCAAAATTAAACTCGCCTTTCTGTACCTGTTCAGCCAAATCATCCATACCGACAATGTCAGCTCCAGCGGCTTTAGCGGCTTCAGCGTTTTCACCTTGAGCGAAAACGGCAACCCTTACACTTTTACCTGTTCCGTTTGGCAATACGCTTGCTCCACGAACCACTTGGTCTGATTTTCTTGGATCAATACCAAGATTAACTGCTACATCAATAGATTCTTTGAACTTAACTTTTGAAAGCTCGTTGATAAGCGTAATTGCTTCTTCTGTTGAATATACTTTCCCGGGCTCAAGCTTTTCCTGAATAAGCTTTGCTCTTTTGCTTAACTTAGCCATTACTCAACACCCTCCGTTTCCAAACCCATACTTCTTGCAGTACCTGCAATTGTACGAACTGCTGCATCAAGATCTGCTGCGGTTAAATCTGGTTGCTTGGTTTTTGCAATTTCTTCTAGTTGAGCACGGCTAACTTTTCCAACCTTTTCTGTGTTTGGACGTCCGCTACCACTCTTAATTCCAGCTGACTTCTTAAGCAAGATAGAAGCTGGAGGGGTTTTCATAATGAAAGTAAAACTTCTGTCACCGTACACAGTAATAACAACAGGTATAGGCAAGCCTTCTTCAAACCCTTGGGTCTGAGCGTTGAAAGCCTTACAGAATTCCATGATGTTCACACCATGTTGACCCAAAGCAGGACCAACTGGCGGACTTGGGTTTGCCTTACCGGCAGGAACTTGCAGCTTAATATAAGCTTCTATTTTCTTAGCCATTTTTATCTCCTCGGGTTCTAGCGATTTACATCAATCACTCGTAAGTGATTTTCAAATCTCCCCTTCGGCTAGTTATAAACAAAGTAGAAAAATCTACTAACCTTTTTCAACCTGACTAAACTCCAGTTCAACTGGAGTAGACCGGCCAAAAATCATAACAGCGACATTCAAGCGACTTTTTTCATAATTCACTTTTTCTACAACGCCACTAAAATCTGCAAATGGGCCATCGGTTACACGAACCATTTCACCCACTTCAAACAACCTTGCAGGTTTAGGTTTAGATACACCCTCTTCAATACGATTCAAGATCGCATCTGCTTCTTTCTGAGAGATTGGCGCTGGCTTATCTGCCGTACCGCCAATAAAACCTAGTACCTTCGGACACTCTTTTACCAAATGCCATGTGTCATCATTCATTTCCATAGATACCAAAACGTATCCCGGGAAAAACTTACGCTCACTCTTGCGCTTCTGACCACCTCGCATCTCAACCACTTCTTCAGTTGGCACCAGAATTTCGCCAAACATTTCCTGAAGACCATTGAGAGCAATTCGCTCCTCTAAAGAACGTTTTACCGCTTTTTCAAAACCTGAGTAAGCATGAACGACATACCAACGCTTAGACATATCTACTCCTTACCCAAGCAACAACTTCACAATGAATGAAAGTAATGAATCCAGACCCCATAAAACCAAAGCCATAAATGTAACAACGACAGCAACAATTAAGGTCGACTGATTTGTTTCAGAGCGAGTTGGCCAAACAACTCTTCTGGTTTCAACCCTAGCTTCTTTAAGGAGCTCGACAAACGCTTTACCCTGCTCAGTAAAATAAGCTACTCCCCCAGCAAGTGCTGCCAAAGCAATAAGAGCCAGCGCTCTATAAAGCGGACTATATTGCTCTGCGAAATAAGAATTTCCTGCAACACCAACAACAATAATAGCTACCACCAATGCCCACTTAAGCAAATCCATTGGAGATAAACCTTGATTCGTTTTTGCACTCATTAATTTCGCTTCACTCGAAAAACATATTTATTCGTAAATTCCAGCAGTTGTTTGGCAGGCCAGGAGGGAATCGAACCCCCAACCTGCGGTTTTGGAGACCGCTGCTCTGCCAATTGAGCTACTGGCCTAAACAACCCGTTTCCTGAATGGCTATAAACCACCTAGCCAAAAATAAAAGAAAGCCAGATCTCATAATAAGATCTGGCCAAGCTCTTATTTAATCAAGAATTACTCAATGATTTTGGCAACTACGCCTGCACCTACCGTACGCCCACCCTCGCGAATCGCAAAGCGCAGACCTTCTTCCATCGCAATCGGAGCTATCAACTCCACCTTCATCTGGATGTT
>JBECKS010000094.1:0-17472 GCA_040235395.1 Pseudomonadales bacterium
TCAGGAAAACTTCAAAAGGAGGTCTTTGAAATGGAGGGAGATGTTTCTTCATTAATTGGATTCCTTTCGGGTAAGGGAACGAGCTTGAACGTCAGTATTAAGCTCCCTGAGAAAAATACAGAATTAAAACTAGAAGGTGAAGTTGAAAGTCATAGTTTACCAAGCATGTCGGGTTTGAGATTAAGGGGTGAGGGTGAAGACTTGTCAGTCTTGCTGGCATATCTTCCAAATATGCCATCCGTAAAAAGTAATGGATTTAAATTTAATACCGTCGTTAAAAGTAAAGACAATAATTATTTTGTAAATTTCGAAAATTTTTTGATTCATTGTCAGTCAAACACGGTGAATTTTTCGGGCTCTCTTAGCAAAGACAATAATAATATTGCCTATGAATTGAAAGTGAGTGCTAAGGGAAATGAGCTTGATGCTTTAAAATCCTGTTCGCAGGACATTGCAGAGAATGAAGTCTTTAATTTAATAAACGATAATCTGGAAATTGATTTCTTTCAGTTTGAAGGAGAAGTAACAGGAAATAATAAACAGGTAAAACTTACTGACATGAAAATAGATGCGCAGTCTCAGTTAGACATCATGAGTATTGAGCTTAATGCAAGTGATATAGCGAGCTTGTCGAAGGTGAGTGCCAAAGTATTACTTTCAGGAAAGAATGTTGAAAATCTTGTGAGGCGAGTGTCTTATTGGTATCAGCCTGATTTCACTGTACCTGAAACCGATAGTTATCGCGCCGAATTTAAATTTTTCCTTGATAAAGATGTAAAAGCAGTTGAGGTTTATGAGGCTAATGTAGAACTTACAAAAGATGAGCAGATGATCAAGCTTCAACAGGCGGATCAATCCATGGCAAGGGTTGATAGCTGGGCGTTTGATCTGGATGCCAAGGGTGATGATCTTGCTCACTGGTACCCTGAGTTTGAAGAATTTCATACACCAGAGTTGCTGGCTTTTGATTTCAAGGGTCAGGTATTTCTTGATCAAGGTGTTTGGGGGTTTAGAAAGAGTGATATTCAACTCTCAAAAGATGAAAATCATTTGCAGCTAAAGGGAGATGTTTCCTATGAGCAAACAATCCAGCAGCTTGCGCTGGAGTTTGCATTTGAAGGGCAGGAGCATGATTTTCTTTCCATGGTATCTCATGAAACGGATTCATTAGATGTTGCTTCCAAAGTTGATACACGTTTGTCTGGCAAACTTTCAGGTGATTCAGATAATTTTTCCCTTAAGGATTTTTCCTATGAAGGAAAGCGCGGGGAGCTGAAAGGAAATATTGATATCAGTTTAGGTGATAGGAAAAAAATAAACGCTGATTTAGGTGATGTTCACCTGATTGTGAATCTGGATAAAGATGAAAACGCAGAAAAAACTGACTGGAAAGAGGAAACCATTTCACTGGACTGGATGGATAATCTCGATCTTAAGTTAGCCTACGAACATTTCAAATTAACCCTTAATGATGCTGATTTTGATTTAGGTGCCAGCGAAATTTTTATGGAAGATGGCAAGCTTGACTGGAAAGCCATTTCCCTTGCCTATCTGGAAACTGAAGTCTTGGGTAGCTTGTTTATCGATGCAAGACAGGATAGTTATCATTTGAGTATTGATGCCAACAATCTTGATTTTGGTTCTTTGTTGAAAGAACTGGGCTGGTTTAATGATTTGCAAGGTAGAGGCAGGTTTCTGTTTTCCCTGGAAGCCAGTGGCAAGACGATGGTTTCACTCTTTTCTAACATGAAAGGTGTAGGCAAGTTTTACCTTAGCGATGGCAAGGTAAAGGATTTTGGAAATACCAGTACCAATTATATTCGCGCAACCATGCCATGGCGGAAGAACCTGAATGATCTGGAGATAGATTGTTTCATGTCAAGATTATTCATCGAAGATGAAAAGTTACGAACAAGAAAGCTGTATTTCAGTAACAGGAACATGTATGTAATGGGGGGCGGAACCTTGGATCTCTCTACTTACAAACTGGATATGGCATTTTCCCCACGTGCACATTCGGCGAGCTTTCTTGATGCCAACGTTTCTCTTTTTGTTCAGGGGGCAGTAGATAATCCTCAGGTGAAGGTAGATAAGTTATCTGCGGTGAGTGATGTAGGCATAAAATATGGTCAATGGGCTCTGTTAGGTCCTCTTGCTTTGGCAATTCCTAAATTGCCATTGAATAAACCACCTACTTGCCGAGAAGCACTGGATGCCCTTGCAGCTGAGTGATGCTAGTATGAGCATCTACTCTTTGGAATAATAAAGTCGTTTCAAAGAAAAGAATAATTAGAAAAATAAAACAATAAAAAGTTAAAGGTAGTAAGCGATGAAAAGCGTGACGATTTTCGCGATGAATGAAGTGATGCCACCCCATGATGGCATGCCGGGTATTATTGATACCAATGCTGAAGCTTTCCTGAAAGAGTTTAAAAAGAATGCACATCCCATTATGCGTTTAGGCTTCTGGGCTTCGGTTTGGGTGTATGTGCTTTCTCCTGTTTTTACCGTGTACATTCCTTTGCCTGCTTTTTTGTTGTCGGAAAAAAAGCGGTTTCAACATATGGAGATTTACAGCAACAGTCATAGCTTCGTTTTTTCCCAGTTGTGGTTGTTACAGAAAATGATTACCGGTATGTGTTGGGGCATGGACGATAAGGTGCGTGCTTATTATGGATATCAACCGTATTCACCTGAGCTGGGTGATTTCAGAAAAGGAGACAGGCAATGACACACGTTTCTTTTCTGGAAAAGGGTAAGGATTATCAGGGCGAATTTGATTACATCGTGATTGGTAGCGGGCCTGGTGGCGCAACCTTTGCCAAGGTGCTCGCCGATGCGGGCAATGAAGTGTGTGTAGTAGAAGCAGGTCCCTGGCGTGATCCGGAACATTACCCATCTTCTTTTTATGGTGGCATGCGAGATGGCTTAGATAACTTCGGCACAACTTTCGCCAAAGGTAGGGCGCAGTGGCCCGTGGTTCAAGGTTGTCTGGTGGGTGGAAGCTCCGTTATCAATTCCGCTATTTGTGTGCGCACACCGGGCGATGTTTTTGAACAGTGGCAACGGGATTATGGTTTTGGTGGTGAGTCGCTTGCCAAAACTTTCTGGGAAAAACAGGATAAGCTTGAAGAACTGCTTTCTGTGAGTGAAACCCGTGATGAATATTTAGGTGTTAGCAATAAGCTGGCATTAAAAGCCGGTGATGTGAACAAGATTGAGCATCATGTTATTCGACGTTTTGTAAAGGATTGTGAAGGAAGCGGTGATTGTTTTCAGGGCTGTAAGAAAAATAAAAAACAGAGTTTGAATGTAACCTTTATTCCAGATGTGATTGAAAAAGGTGGCACAGTAATTTCCTGTGCGCCTGTCAACAGGATTATTTTTGAAAAGGACAGAGCGGTTGCTGTTCACGGAAGCTTCCGTCATCCGCTCACAAAAAAGAAAGGCGCCTGGTTTGATATTCGCGCGCGTAAAAATATTATCGTTGCAGCTTCTGCAACCCATAGCCCAGCATTATTACAACGCTCTGGTGTAAAACATCCTGCCTTAGGTCAGGGTTTCATGTCTCATCCTGGCGGTGCCGTGATGGGTGTGTATGAAGAAAAAGTCGATATGCATTTTGGTTCAACCCAAGGTTGGGCTTCGATGGAATATCGCGAATCAATGAACTTGAAACTCGAAACTCTTTCCATGCCTTTAGAGACCATTTGCGGAAGAGTGCCGGGTGGTGGCAAGGAGCTGATGGAACATTTAAAACAATTTCCTTACATGGCTAACTGGGTACAAGTGGTTCGTGCTGAAGCGAGAGGCACAGTGCGTAACGGTTTATTCAATCAACCCGATGTGCGTTATGGTTTAGGTGATAAGGATATGTTGCGTTTCCGCGAAGGCACATACATTACTTCCAAATTGCACTTTGATGCCGGTGCAAAATTTGTAGTGACCAATGTAAAAGGATTGCCTGCCTACATAACAAGAGATCAACTGGACCTGGTGAGAAACGGACCAACCAGACCAACAGCTTATTTTGGAGCCTGCTCACATTTGTTTGGTGGCTGCACCATGGGCACCAATGAAAACACCAGTGTGGTGGATACCACTGGCAAGGTAAGAGGTTATCAGAATCTTTATGTGGCTGATGCTTCCAATTTGCCAAGCAATCTGGGTGTGAATCCCCAGCATACGATTATGGCGAATGCCTGGCAGTTGGCGGATCAATTACTCGATAGGATTTAATTTCAGATCAAAACCCCAAAGCAAACTTCAATCCCAGAAACATCATCACGCCGATGGGTCCGAACATCAGGGTAAAGAAATAACACGGAAGTAAATACCAGTGACTGATGTTATGAAGTGCACCTTCTTCGTGGATGTAAAGCCCCATCATTAAATCAAAGGCTAGTATGTGAACCCAGGCTGTTAAACCGCCGATGGGATTTCTTAAGAGTGCCAGTACACCTCGGATATTTGAAAAGCCGGGTTTGTCACCATCGGGTTCTGGTTTGCTTCGCAGTGCTTTTTGCAAAAGAAAAATATAAAGCAGGGCTATCAAAATAAAGGAAACATAAAGCACGATGATGGGTGTGTAAGTCCAGGTAGGTAAAAGGAACAGACATAGCCAGCCACTCATAGCAAAAGCATTTGCTAAATTGAAATATAGATTTAGTTCCTTGTAGTTGTAGCCGTGCATCTTTAAAGCTCCTTTGTTCTGAATGGTTTATAACTTTTTTAAAGTTTTCTAAGTTCTTCCGCAATTTTTTTCACATGATTCTGATCAAGACTGTGAATAAAATGAATTAACAAGTCAGGTTGATCATCGAGATGCAGGTTAACCACATGTCTTAATGCTTCAAGATCAAGAGACTGCATAAAACGTACTGAGAAATCAGGATTATCCTGCAAGGATTTGTTTACTACCAAGGCAACAACTTTTGGATTCGCTTGTGACACCAAGCGAGAAAGGATATCAGGCTGACTTTCCAGTAGGTGATCAATCATGTTGATGAGCAGTTGGGTATCAATTTCATTAATGATTTTCTCAAGATAAGCAGGCTGATTTCTCAGGAAAGTGTTTACGGCATTCATGAGTGGCGCGGGATCAAATTCATCGCCAATTTCAGAAAGGAATTCAGGGCGTTGTTCGAGGAAGTTATTGATGACACCAATCAACATGCCGAGGTCAATTTCATCGACGATTTCTTCAAGATAACTGGGATGGTTTTTAAGAAATTCATTCACCTGTTTCATCACTGGGCCCGGGTCGATGGAGCCTAATAATCCGGAAAGAAACTGGGGATTCTTGTTCAAGGCATCACTCAAGGCCTTGCCGAGTTTTTTGGTGTCGAGGTTGCTAATGATGCTGTAGGTAAGCTTGACCAACCAACTGGTGATGTTCATGGCCATGGTAAATTCCTTGAGGTGAGAGCTTATTCTTTTAATTTCAAATGCTTAGCTTATCTATCTAGGAAAGGAGCGGCAAGTGATGAAGATAGTACACATGCGTACTAAAACTGGCTATACTGCTTTCAACTGGTCAGACCAGTTGGCGCATTGATCTTGGCTATTTCAAATCAAGCTACCTTAACTTTGAGGTACTTACTTAAAAGGTGATAGTGCGATGGAAAAGAAGAATCAGGCAATGAGGCAGCAACCCCGCATTCTCGTAATCGGTGCAGGTATGTCAGGCATTCTCATGGGTATTCGGCTGATCAAGTCGGGTTATCAGAATGTACGTATTGTGGAAAAGGCCAGTAGCGTTGGTGGTACATGGAGGGATAATACCTATCCCGGTCTTCATTGTGACGTTCCTTCCTTAAGTTATTGTTATAGTTTTGCTCCCAGAAAAAGCTGGGATAAAAGAATGTCTCAGGGAAAAGATATTCGAGCCTATTTTGAACAGATTAGTGAAGAGTATGGCGTTAAGGAGCTGATAGAGTTTGATACCGAAGTGACGCTGGCTCAATTCAGGGATGGCCAGTGGCATGTGGATACCAATAAACAGCAGGATCAGGTGTTTGATTTTATTATTACTGCCTGTGGCGTTCTTCATCATCCTGTAATTCCAGACTTTAAAGGTAAAGATAGTTTTAAAGGCGAGAGTTTTCATACGGCACGTTGGGATCATTCCGTTGATTTGAAAAATAAACGGGTTGGTGTGATTGGTACGGGCTCAACCGCCGCACAGGTAATCAAACCGCTCTCTGAAATTTGCAGTAAAGTTGTTAATTTTCAGAGAACCCCTCAATGGATTTTTCCATTTCCGAATAGAGAGTATGGCGAGTTTGATAAATTTCTAGCGAGACGTTTTCCACTTTATAACAAGCTTGTTAGAAGAATTTATGATGAAGCTTTTGATCATGGGGGATTGGGTGTTACTGAAGATGGCTGGCAAAGAGCATTAATTCAGAATGTGGTGAAGTTGAACCTTCGGTTTTCTGTAAAAGATAAGGAGTTAAGGAAAAAACTCACCCCTGATTTTGAACCCTTATGTAAACGAATGGTGATTTCAGATAATTATTATCAGGCGCTTCAACGAGAAAACGTATATCTGGAAGATTCGCCAATAGAGCAGATAGAAGAAAATGGCATTCGATGTAAAAACGGTAAGCTTCATGAATTTGATGTCATTGTGTTTGCAACCGGTTTTGATACACAGGCCTATATGCGTCCGATTAATGTTGAAGGTTTGAATGGTGCAACGCTTGATCAGGCATGGGCGAAAGGTCCAACAGCTTATCGAACGGTAGCGATGCCTGATTTCCCAAATCTTTTTATGATTCAGGGGCCAAATGCGCCTGTTGGAAATTTTTCTCTGATTTCTACTGCGGAATCACAAAGTAAATATATTCTTAAATGCCTTGAGCATTATAAAAAGGGAGAATTCATTTACATGGTGCCAAATAGGCAAGCCACAGAAAAATTCAATGCAGACCTTGTTGAAGCCATGAAGGGCACAGTGTGGATGTCTGGTTGCCAAAGCTGGTACATCAGTGATGCCGGTGTGCCGCTTTCATGGCCTTGGGGGCCAAGGGAATTCAGGCAGAGTATGAGAAATCCTGATTTTTCAGAATACGAATATGCGTGAGTATTAAGGGAAATGGTGAAAAAAAGCCAGAAACGGAGTCTTGGGTCAATTGTTCTTTGCTTGATGTTAGCAGCTGGTTTTTAAGGGAAAGAGAGGCTATCTTCATAAGCATTCTTGATGCTGTTTAAGGAGTGAAAGCATGTCTAAAGTTCAGATTCTTCATAGTGTGATTGTGGGTGCTGGTATCAGTGGTATAGGTACTGCCATCGAATTAAAAAAACGCAAGATTGAAAATTTTACCGTGCTGGAACAGGCGCAGGAGCTGGGTGGTACCTGGCGAGATAATCATTACCCGGGCGTTGCGGTAGATATTCCTGCACCCAATTATTCTTTTTCCTTTGCACAGAATCCTGGTTGGTCACGACTCTTTGCGCCTGGCGCTGAAATCCAGTCTTACGTTCAGTCAGTGGCTGAGCGGTTTGGTATCAAGGAACATATTCGCTACGGACGCTCAGTAGAAAGCATTAGTTTTATTGAAGGTGAAAAACACTGGCAAGTGAATGTGAAAGGTGGTGAGAAATTCCTGTGCAAGTATGTGATTTCCGCAACAGGAATTCTTAACCAACCTAAATATCCTGACATTCCTGGTATTGACACTTTTAAGGGCAAGATGATGCATACCGCGCGTTGGGATGACAGCTACGATTTGAAAGGAAAAAAAGTCTGCATTATAGGAACAGGTGCTTCGGCGATTCAGGTGGTGCCAGCCATTGCGCCAGAGGTAAAGCATCTGAGCGTTTTCCAACGCACGCCAATCTGGGTGCTTCCAAAAAATGATCGTGAATTTAATAGCGTGATTCAGGGTGTGCTGAAGTATGTGCCCTTTTCAAAATGGACCTTACGCTTTTTTATTAATCTTGGCCTGGAAGTGGGCACCTATGTCACTGTGAATTATCAAAAACTTGGTTTGAGTAAAGATGGCTTGGAGAAAAATCTGGCGAGATACATTGATAGTCAGGTGAATGATCCTGAAATCGCTAAAAAACTTAAACCTAATTATGGTTTTGGTTGTAAACGCCCATCCATCTCAAATACTTATTTGAAAACTTTTAATCGCGACAATGTTTTGCTGGTAACAGAAGGCATAGAAAAAATTACCGAAACGGGCATCACTACCCGAGATGGTGTGCATCATGAGTTTGATTTAATTATTCTTGGAACAGGCTTTAAAGTGATGGAGGAAGGTAATGCACCGAGCTTTAAAGTTTGGGGTAGAAATAAAGTCGAGCTGGGTCAATTCTGGAAGGAAAATCGCTATCAGGCATTCAATAGTGTGTCTGTGCCGGGTTTTCCAAATCTTTTTCTGACCTTTGGCCCTTACTCTGGTGGTTTAAACTGGTTTTCCATGCTGGAAGGTAATCTTCGTTTTATCATGCGTTGTATTGATAAAGCAGACCACTCAAAGAGTTCAACCGTTGAAGTAAAACAACTAGCACACGAAAAATATTTCAAGGAAATGATTCGTCGTTCGAACAATACCGTCTTCAAGAATAATTCCTGTGCGCTTTCGAACTCCTATTACATTGATGAGCATGGTGATGCGTCTGCTGCTGCTCCATTTATTCCGATGTGGAGGTGGTTTCGATTTAGATTTATGTCCTTGGACGCTTATAAGTTTTCGTGAAGAACTAGCGCGTTGATGCCATTCAATCCTTTCTAATAATCAATATTAGTAATTTTTTAAACAAGGGATTTGTAAAGTAGAGACAGCGCACTCGCTGTTGAAATACCAAGAATCAACCAGCGACTTGCTTTTGGCTTAAGATGTTCTGAAAAACGTTTTCCTGCGATAAAACCAATAAACATACCGGGAATCATTAAGCTGCCCAAGGCCATATCATTGACATGAAATCTTTCCTTAGTAAGTAGCACAGCTATGGAAAATAGTGAGGCAAAAATAAAGGCGACACCAAGATTAGCGCGAATGTAAGGAGGTTTTTGAAACTGAAGTGCTAATGCCATGGGAGGGCCGCTTAAGCCAGCGAGTGTGCTCATAATGCCTGCTAAGCTTCCGCTGATGAAAAGCGTAAGAGTGTTCAGTGTAAGGTTGGTTGCGAACAAACTCAGTGCAACACCAAGCAGAACCAATACTGCCGCAATGACAGGAAAGTATTCCTGTGTGATATAGAAGAGTGCAAACAAGCTTAAGATGGAACCAAGTGCTAATCCACTGACAAGCGCCTTCTGTGTTGCTATTGAAATTTCCTGACGATCTTTCCAGCACATAAAAAAATTTAGAAAAATGTACGCAAAAAGAATTGGGCCAGGCACAAGTCGTATATCAACTAAACCAAGAAGAGGGATTGCTACGAGCCCAGAACCAAACCCCGCAGAGGCTTGCAGTGATGAGCCAAGAATCATGATGGCGCTAATACCAATAAAGGCAAGCAGACTGGTCTCAAGAAAAAGCGGCTGATGCAGAAATTCAGTCATTGAAGGATGTACTTACCATTTGGCGTAATGTTCTTCTACAACACCGCCAAGCTGTCTTAACTGGATTTTTTCGCCGTTTGAATTTGTGATATGGCCGCTAAAACTTCCGCAAGCTTGAATGAAGCTGCTGGCGGCAAAGACAAAATCTTCCTTGGCTTGTCGTTTAGCTTCTGGATAAAAATTCAATTCGACCGTCTTTTCCTTATTGTAGATTTTCCAGGGATTCAGTGGATTCTCAGCATCATATTCAAATTCCATATCACCAAGAAGAATGGGTTTTTCATCTATCCAGATAACATTTTCGCCATAACCAAAGGTATAAACATCCTTTGAAAAATTAATGCCGATTCGTTTGCCGCATTCGCTGAAACCCCCGGCGCTTGCCCAGTTCCAGCGTGTGACTCTATTGTGAAAACCATTAGTCCAGTCGAAGAGTGCAAAAGCATTCTGCTCATTAAATGAAAAGCGCTTATGTTGAGTTTCGATAAAGCCTTTTACTTTTAAACCGCCAATTTTTTGAGTGAAGACTTTATTTGCCTTTTCTCCCTTATTACTCATTGGTGTTAATAGCTGTAGGGGAATGCTGTCAGCATGTTCTTCAATTTCAATTTCCCCAAGAATCTGGCGACTTTTTCCTTTTTCAATATTCAGATTCAACTGACGATTACCGATCTTCACCTGATTAAGCATATCAATGCGACTGCCTTTGCTTTGCATGTGACAGCTGCCATTGTCTGGATCTCTTTCAAATTCGAGTCCAGAAAATGGAGATATCACGAAACCTTTTTCAATCATGCGATTTTCAATGCGATCGTAAACAAAACTGAAAGCATTAGCAGCATAACCTAAGTGCACAAGGGCTGTGCCTGAAATACATTCATCACTGACGATACCAATGTAGCACCAGCGTTTTTCGCGTATTGTTTTCCACGCAAAGGAACTGGGCGTGCTGTTTACAGCATCTTCAACAGAAAAATCAGCTTGTCGCCCAAGATGTGAGCCGAAGGAAATCGCCATAAACTACCCCAAGAAATGTTGTTGCAGAATAATGGACAGCCTTGCTTTTGTCGATTCAATCATTCGCGAATATCTGATACATTAATTCACAATAATTATAAGAGAGATGCTTATGGATAAGTTTAATGCCGAATGGCTAGCGCAGTATCAAGAAGACATTCTTGAACCTGAGTTGAAAATATGTGACGCCCATCATCACCTTTGGGATTACCCCAGTTATCAATACAGGGCTGAGGAATTACTTGAGGATATTTCCTGCGGTCATCGTGTTGTCAGTACAGTTTACATGGAATGCATGTGGGCCTATGACAGGGACGCTGCTGAACATTTGCGTTCCGTAGGTGAAACATGTTTTGTAAAAGGCGTTCAGGAGCGTTATCAGGATACAGCAACAGAAATTGCCAAATGCATGGTGGGAAGTGTTTATCTAGATAAACCAGGTGTTGTCGAAGCACTTGATGCGCACATGGAAGCAAACAGTCGTTTTCGTGGAATAAGACATGCATCAGGATGGCATCCTTCAAGTGATGTGCCTCCAACGCATATGGGTGCAGGTGAGGGTTTGTTAGCTGATAAACAATTCAGGCTTGGATTTGCAGAACTTGGGAAACGTAATCTGAGTTATGATGCATGGCTTTACCATAACAATATTCTTGAACTCGATGAACTTGCTAAAGCCTTTCCTGATTCCCACATCATTCTTGATCATACGGGTGGACCTTTGGGTATTGGTCCTTATGCTGGCAAAAGAAATGAAGTGTTTGATGAATGGAAGAAGGCGATTGATGTATTGAGTACGAATGAAAATGTGTTTGTAAAAATTGGTGGTTTGAATATGCAGCTGAATGGCTTTGCTTGGGAGAAAAAAACTATGCCACCCACTTCAGGTGAGTTAGCAGAAGCAACAAAGCCATTTTATTTGCATTGTATTGAGCGTTTTGGTGTTGAACGTTGTATGTGGCAAAGTAACTTTCCAGTCGATAAAGTAAGTTGTTCTTATGATGTCTTGTGGAATTCCTTTAAACGCATCACGCAGAGGTTTTCAGATGCTGAAAAAAACTGGCTTTATCATGATACGGCTGCAAAGGTTTATCGATTTTCTGATATTCAGTCATGATAGAAAATAAACAAATATAAACTAACTCTTCCTTCTGGTTTCGGAAACTTATTATGTTTAAAAAATTCATTCCTGTTTTATTTCTTATTTTGTTGTCATTCGTTGTATCGGTAGAGGCGGATACTATCGATGCCGCTGCTTATAAGCCCTCACCAGCACCTGATATGAAAGGCGTTTATGAAAAAAACGAAAAACTAAAACAGGCAGGATTAATTGCTTTAGGGAAAATTGATGGGCCTGAAGATATAGATGTGGATAGCGAAGGCAGGGTTTATGGTGGCACAGCCGACGGAAAAATCCTGCGTATTACCAATGCTGGTACGAGTAGTGAACGTGTTGAAGTGTTTGCAGAAACAGGGGGCAGGCCACTGGGTTTACACTTCGATGCAGAAGGGAATCTTATTGTCTGCGATGCTTTTAAGGGTTTGCTTTCTATTAATCCGGAAGGTGAAGTCACAACACTTGTAACAGAGGTGGATGGCCAGCCTTTGGTTTTTACGGATGACCTTGATATTGCTTCAGACGGTACAATTTATTTTTCTGATGCCAGTAGTAAATTTAATCAGCATCATTACAAACTGGATCTGCTTGAGGCGAAACCTTATGGACGTTTTATTGCCTACTATCCAGAGACAGCAGAAGCATTAGTGTTACTTGATGGTCTTTATTTTGCGAATGGTATTGCGCTTTCCCAGAATGAAGATTTTGTATTGATTAATGAAACCTATCGTTACCGTATTCATCGATATTGGTTAAAAGGTGAAAAAGCGGGAAGTGATGATATTTTTATCGATAACTTACCTGGGTTTCCTGATGGCATTTCTTCAAACAGAAAAGGAGATTTCTGGTTGGCACTTTATACCGTCAGAAATCCCATGATGGATTTCGCACATCCTTTTCCTGCATTAAAGAATTTTTTATCTCGTTTGCCTGAAGCATTATGGCCAAAGCCTGAGCCTTACGGTTTTGTTTTGAAACTGGATGAACAGGGGAATGTTGTAGAAAGTTTTCAAGATGCCGACGGCTCACATTTATTTGCAGTCACTAGCGCGCAGGAACATGAAGGAAAGTTGTATCTTGGGAGTCTTGATAATAATCGAATTGGTGTGTTGGATTTATTAATAAGCGAAGAAAAGTAACAGCCAAAAAAAACCCCGCTGATGCGGGGTTTTTAATAAGAAGCTGTTTAAGTTTCTTAAACAGTTTGATACATGGTTACAACACACGCACCACCAATACCAATATTGTGTTGCAGTGCTGTTTTAGCGCCTTCAACCTGACGCTTACCACAGTTTCCGCGTAACTGGTTTACCAACTCAAAGCATTGCGCAAGACCTGTTGCTCCAAGTGGGTGACCTTTAGAAAGTAAACCGCCTGATGGGTTAGTTACAACGCGACCACCATAAGTGTTATCACCATCCATAATGAACTTCTCAGCTGTACCTTCTGGGGTCAGGCCAAGAGATTCATAAGTGATTAGCTCATTAGCAGTAAAGCAATCGTGAAGTTCAACTACGTCAACTTCACTTGCGCCTACACCAGCTTGCTCAAATACAGAGTCAGCGGCACGTTTGGCCATACCATAACCAACCATGTCCATCATGCTACCTGCGAAACTATCTGGACGATCTGTTTCCATAGCCTGGCCAGAAATTTTAACAGCAGCAGACTTACCAGCTTTCTTAAGGAAGTTGTCGCTAACAAGAATGGCAGCAGCAGCACCACAAGTTGGTGGGCAGCACTGTAAACGAGTTAATGGACCATACTGATAAGGAGACTCAAGAATTTCTTCAACAGTTAATGGGGCAGTGAATAAAGCGCGCTCATTGTGTGCAGCGTGTTGACGTGCTTTCACCTGAATTTTTGCAAAGGTTTCTTTGGAAGTACCATATTTATCAAGGTACTCCTGACCGGCGCTTCCAAACATCATGGCAGCAGGCGCAGCACCAGGACCAGCAGTAATACCTTCTTCCTGTTTCTTAGCCATGAATTTACCCATAGCACCCATGTGCAACATGGTTGGGAATTCACGATCCATGAATTTCGCACCTAGAGCGCCTTTCTCCATTTTTTCAAAACCTAGAACCAGAGCAACATCAACGATTCCAGCTTGAACTGCCTGGCGAGCACCAAACAGGGCAGAAGAACCTGTTGAACAGTTAGAGTTGTAATTAAAAATGGGGATACCAGTTTGGCCTACTTCATAAAGTGCTCTCATGCCGCAGCAGCTTTCACCGTATACATAGCCTGCGTGAGCTTGTTGTACGTCTGAATACTCAATACCAGCATCTTTTAGCGCATCTTTAACTGCGCCAGCAGCCATTAAGTGGTAATCAGGTACATTAGGGTCGCCTGGTTTGGTGAAAGGTGTCATGCCAACACCTAAAACATAAACGTTACTCATAGTCAGTTCCTCAATTTAACTTCAGATTTTGATAAAGCGATTTATGGAAAGTGATAAATCTGCGATTTAGTTTGCCTCGTAAACTGCAGAAAGCAGGTCTGAAGCTTTAACGTGATTTAATTCGGTTTCTTTACCTTTCTTTTCTGGTCTAGCCTACTTTCCTTTTTCCTTTCATGTCTTGCTTCCTTTAGTAGCCTTAAAGGCTTGGAAGGGACAGAAAACGAACAAGAAAGGTTTGAAACCAAAGCCCCCAAAAGGGTGAAGCATGATAACGCCTGAGCCTAGGTTTTTAAATGCCTTGGGAGGATTGTCCGCAAGACGAAAATTGTTTGTGTCGCAAGCTCTCATTGGGCATATTGGCTGTTCAACAGGCTTTTTGAATCCATAGTCAGTGTGCTGAATATTTCAGAAGAAGACAGTCATTCCGGTACTGAAATGAAGGCGAGTCAGGCGTTTGAGATGAGCCGTGAGCCTGAGCTCAAGGCGAATGCCAGTGTGGTTCAGATCGTGTTCCCACTTGTCATGACAGCAGCGATTTTCTGGTGGATTTTTAGTGGGATTGATTTCGCCAGCCTGAGGAGTGCAGTGGAGGGTGTTTCGCTAATCAAGGTGAGTCTGGCAATTGGCGGTTTCTGTGTATGGATGTATTTTTGTGATGTGCTTTCCTTTGGTGCAGGTCTTAAGTTCTTAGTTGAGCCTCAAGCGCCATGGATGCATATGGCGCTGTTGCGGGGAGGCGCAATCTTCTCAACAGTGATTTTTCCTCCCTTAGGTGAAGTATTTGCACCTTACTATTTTTACAGGAAGTGGCAACAGAGCGTGCTTCGAGCTTTTGGTGCGTCTTTCTACATTATGTTGGTGGATTCTTCATGCGGATTAATTTCGCTGAGCTGTGCTTTTCTTTTTTTTGATACCAGCATGTTGAGTCAGTGGTGGATACTTTTGATTGTTGGGCACACCTTGTTTCTCTTGGCATTGATTGTAGCTTTTTCAAGATGGGGTTTAACACGTTTGCCTGAATTCGTGATGGAAAAGGAATTCTTTTATGCCTTGAGAACAGTGAGTGCAAGTTTCACGATAACATTGTTGTTCGTTAGGATGCTTTCGTTTCTAGGTGTAGGAATTACGCTTTATTACTTGTTGATTGCCATGGACATTCATTTGAGTGTTGCTCATGCATTACTTTTTATTCCTTTATTTATGGCATCAGTTTTTTTGCCGATTTCAACAGGTGGTTATGGTGGTCCTCAAGGTGCATCTGTGTTGTTTCTGGTTCAACTTTGGGAAGTGTGCAGTACAGAACAGGCGCTTGCCTTTAGTTTGCTTTGGTCTACCGGTTTTATGATTGGTCGTGCTGTGGTGGGTGGTGTGGCCGTTTTCCCTTTGTTACGTTTGTTGCAAGGGCTTGCAAAGTAAGCGCTGAAAATTGAATTACTTGCTGGTATTTTTCTGACGCAATAAACGCTGTTTATCTCGATTCCAGTCTTTCTGTTTTTGTGTTTCGCGTTTATCGTGTTTCTGTTTTCCTTTTGCAAGGGCAATCTTGCACTTAGCGAAACCTTTACTCCAGTAAACAGACAGTGCAACACAGGTTAAGCCCTGTCTTGACACGGCACCTTCCAGTTTTGAAATTTCCTGTTTGTTAAGTAGTAATTTTCGAGTGCGAGTTGGATCAGCTTTTATATGTGTTGAAGCTGTTTCGAGAGGAATGATATGCGCACCCAATAGCCAGGCTTCCCCTTTTTTAAGAAGTACATAGGATTCCGTAATATTGATTTTTCCAGCGCGCAGACTTTTTACTTCCCATCCTTCCAGCACCAGGCCCGCCTCGAATTCTTCTTCAATGAAGTAATCAAAGCGTGCTTTTTTATTCACCGCGATGGTGGATGATGTTGTCTTACTCTTGTTACCTTTTGCCATTTTTCTAATGTGCTGAATGTTCTTAACGAAATCCATGCCTGATTAAAAGGAGGCGCATTATAGGGAATGTCTCGACTTTTAACAGTCATGCCGGTTCATCTTACCGCCACTGCCCTTGAGTAGCATGTGCTTTTTAAGCACAATGAAGCCCGTTGATGACTGAATGAAAAAGGGAAAGGTGTTATGACTTCTGCTTCTGAAAATACCGATAACGCTCAGTGGGGAAGCCGTTGGGTTTTTGTGTTAGCTGCTACGGGTTCAGCCGTTGGTTTGGGGAATATCTGGAAGTTTCCCTATATCACTGGTGAAAACGGTGGTGGTGCGTTTGTTCTGGTTTATCTTCTATGCATTCTTTTGATTGGGATTCCCATCATGATTGCAGAGGTCATGTTGGGAAGACGCGCTAAAACTGATCCTATTAACGGTATGAAATTGCTGGCACATCAGGCGGAAGCTTCACGTTTCTGGATGCTTCTCGGTGTAATGGGTGTGTTGGCTGGTTTCCTTATTCTTTCCTATTACAGTGTCATTGCCGGTTGGGCCCTTGATTACACCATGGATGCAGCGAGTGGTGCATTTTCAGGTGTTACTGCTGAGCAGATTGGTCAATCCTTTAATGAAGGTCTGTTGCAGAATCCCGGAAAGCTTATTTTCTGGCATTCACTGTTTATGGTGCTCACCATGCTAGTTGTCGCACGTGGGGTAACGAGAGGTCTGGAAATGGCGATTCGTTTCCTGATGCCAGCCTTGTTTATTTTGCTTGCTGTGATGCTTGGTTACGCCTTTTCTTCAGGTAGTTTCATGGAAGGCTTTAGTTTTCTTTTTAGCTTCGATGCCAGCAAGTTGAGCGGAAACAGTTTATTGATTGCCATGGGGCATGCATTCTTCACTTTGAGTCTGGGTATGGGGGCTATCATGATTTATGGTTCTTATATGCCCAAGAAAGCATCCATTGGTACCACTGTGCTCACGGTTGGGCTTCTCGATACGCTGGTCGCCCTAGCTGCAGGTCTCGCTATTTTCCCCATTGTTTTCGCTAATCAACTTGAGCCTGGTGCAGGTCCCGGCTTGCTTTTTGTTACGCTGCCCGTTGCTTTTGGTCAAATGCCATTTGGGAGTGTTTTCGCAACATTATTTTTTCTCTTAGTTACTTTCGCTGCGTGGAGTTCTTCAATTTCCTTGATAGAGCCTGCTGTGGCCTGGTTGGAAAAAAGAGGATACAAGCGTTTACAAGTCAGTGTCGTGCTTGGCATAGCGTGTTGGCTTTTAGGTCTGGGAACAGTGTTTTCTTTCAATATCTGGGCTGACTATAAACTCTGGGGTTTGAATTTCTTTGAACTGTTGGATTACCTAACTGCTAATTTGATGCTTCCCCTAGGTGGCTTGGCAATTTCCATCTTTGCAGGTTGGATCATGAAACGTAGTACTGTGCAGAAGGAAATTGCTTTTGAGTCTTTTGCTGTCTACGCAATGTGGACAGTAACAATCAGGTTC
>JBECKS010000138.1:0-2954 GCA_040235395.1 Pseudomonadales bacterium
CACTACAAAACACAGTGAAACACACAAAAAGTTTTCGAGTCCCGTCCGCTCCGCCACTTTTCCATGATTATTAGAAGCCTTCCAAAATAAAAAAAGCCCGGACTTAGCGGGCTTTTTTATTTCTTGAACTTAGTGTTGAGACTTCAAGCCGCACCGAACAGGCCTTTAAGTTTTGATAGAAAACCTGCTTTTTCAGCAGCGGGCTCGGGCTCTTCTTCCTTCATGGCATCAATCATGGTGGTAGACAGAATCACATAAGCTTCAGTCCAAGCTGCTTTCAGGTCTTCATTCCATGCATCACCTAGACCCTGCTCGAGTGTCCATAACAACGCACTTGCTACAGGTGCAAAATGTTCTTCTTTTACGCCGTAGCCTTTGTGGTTACGGCCAAGTTGTTGAACGGCAGGAACAATTGCATCAAGATTGTTAAGCCCGCGAACCGCGATACCAATCATTTTCATGAGCTTGGCTCCCTGCTCAGTCATGTCCGACTTGAAAAGGGGTTTCACTTCTGGGGCTATTTCAAAAAGGCGGCCATAAAAAAGTTCTGCAGCCTTGTCTGCAATCGGTTCTACTTTTTCAAAGCTGGCTTGAACCATGGATATTTGTTCTGGTGTCATTGTTTTACTCTCCATAATGATTTGTTGGAATTAGGCGAGACCAGACTTTAGTTGACACTCAATTGATTGCCTTGATCCTCCCTGACCTTTGTATCAGCAAATACTAGACCAAGAAAAAATATAATAAGAAAAACAATCAGTTACCTAAAACCTTACTTTATAAGGTTTTAGCAAAGCATTGTTTTAGCGCATAAGGGGGTAAATTTGGTGCGATAACAATTTAAAAGCGCCTGTTTTTGGAGCGATGTTTAGTAAAGATTAGGTTTGACCTAATTAGAGAGAGCAACCCTCATTTCCAAAACTCAGGTACTCACTGAAATCATAATTGCTCATATCTTTCGGGAAGAACATTATTCTATAGAGCTCACAACGCTCCTTGGGGTTAGTAATGTTTGCGTCATCTCGTAAGTCTGCCTTAAGTTGATCTTTGAACAATGCTTCTTTTGACATATGTATGCCATTTTTACCCGCATTCAGGATAATCAACTTGTCGGCACCCTCATCATTGCTCCAGTTAGACCAGAAGGGTAATTCAGGTTTGTTTGGCTTATTGCCAGAGTTATTAGGCGAGCCCGTATAAGCAAAGTTTGTCCAATAAGCAATCATGGCATCTGAAAGCGCTTTGCGTTTCGGTTTTTTTTGCTGAGTGAAAAGAAAAGGTGTTTCAAAGATATGCGCTGCACCAATTAATTCTGAAAAATCTATCCAGCCTACTTTTGGAAAATTATCCCAATCAAAACGATAGACGTAAACGTTATCCTGAGTTTCAGCAAACGCACGAGCAACTTTATCGACGCTATTAATTTTCCAGTTATCTGAAAAGTATTTTGCATGACGCTGATATTTTTCTTTGTCGCGAATACCAAAAGGAATAGATACATAGTTCAAGTCAAATGCCATAAATATTTTGTTTTCGTCGTGATTACTACCCAGCATAATAGGTACACTGTTGTAGCTTCCTGATTTTACAGAAAGTGTTTCAGCATCTTTGAAGGGAATAACAAAACCATCTCGGTTTAAAGATGGAAAATCGATCATGCCCGATACATATTCTGTTTCGGTATAAAAATTCAATAAATCCTTGGAAGAAAATTTTCTTAATATGTCTGCAAGCTCCTGCGAGTCCATGGAACGCTGAATGTGTAATGCATCATCTTCATTTTTAGCGAGCTCCATTTTAAGCAAGACTTTATTTACAATTTCGCTAGCGCTATTGATATGTCCCCCCTCATTTTTTGGCAGGCTTGCGAAGGCTTGTGTATCTGGTCGATAAATACCACTTTGCACAATAGCCCTGTCAAATAAGCCTTTAGCTTGAGGCGAAAGAACCAAGCTTAAAACATTGCTACCACCCGTAGAGATACCCGCCAAAGTAATATTGTTTGAATCACCACCAAAATTCTGGATATTTGAGCGAGTCCATTTTAAGGCCTCCATAATATCCAGAGTGCCAAAATTACCAGAGCGCTCCGCAGGTGAATCACTGGTTTCAACCAGAGCCGGATGTAAAAACCAACCAAAGGGGCCAAGTCGGTGATTAATGTTCACTAAAATAACACGACCTTGGCGTACAAAATGTTCACCTGCGTAATCCTTGTCACCTTTGTCACCCTTGCTCCGACCACCTCCATGTAACCAAATTACTACGGGTAACTGTTCTCCTGCTTGAATATCGTCTGGCGCGACGATATTCAGATATAAGCAGTCTTCACTGCCAATCAAATAACGCCAGGTAATCAGTCTGAAGGTCATAATTGAACCTGACCTTTGCAAACAAATGGTATCGTTGTTGTTTGCAAGAAGGATATCTTTCCTTTTTTCAGGAGGTCTGGGAGACCTCCAGCGCAATTCACCAACGGGCGGCTTGGCAAAGGGAATTCCCTGCCATGTGATGGTGTTGTGTTTACTTTTAAAGCCCCGTACTGGTCCTTGTTCTGTCTGTCTGTCGAATTTCTCCTGAAGAGAAGACCCTTGAGGAGAGTTTGGGGAGAAGGTCTTACTTTGGGATAAATAAATTAGAAAAAACGAAAGGAGTAATAAGACTAAACTAATTGGACGACGTATTTCCATTACAGATTTTTTGTTTTGATTTTGATGGCGTGCCTTAGAGTAGCATACTTAAAGGCAAAGCAAGTCAGTTGCATTATTTGAGATACTTTTACGATGTGATTGTTTATTGAGATGCTTCGAGGTGTTTTTAGTAGTGATAACTTATTGAAAAGTAAAGGAATATAAATATTGTAAAGTAAGCTGAAAATATTCTTTAAACAGGCAGGTTTGATATGGGTCTATTTAGAAAGCTTTTCGTATCGGCTACCATTCGCACACGTGTGC
>JBECKS010000276.1:0-1055 GCA_040235395.1 Pseudomonadales bacterium
GATTATTAGGACGCAAGGAGAGTAAATGATGCAGAAAATAAGAACATTTGTTGTTGCTGCGTTGATTGTTGCTGTGCTTGCTTTCCTTCCTCAGTGGATTAAAAAAGAGAGCATTATCAATTTACTTGTTTTGATCTTTCTGTATATCATGCTGGCTTCAAGTTGGAATATCCTTGGCGGTTATACCGGACAGACCAGCCTAGGGCATGCCGCTTTCTTTGGCCTGGGGACGCTGGTAACCCGCTTGCTTTGGACCCAGGGAACATCTTTGTTGCTTAGCTTACTGGCAGGCGCAGGTTTGGCAGTCGTCTTAGCTTTGGTTATTGGTGCACCGGCATTCAAACTAAAAGGCGTCTATTTTGCCATTGGTACTCTGGCTTTAGGGCAAATTCTGAATGTGACTGTGGGGAATCTATTCCCTACAATCGCAGCCTTGCCGATTGAGTCGTTGGTTTCTTATGAGTTGCTGCCGCGATATTATTTGTTTTTAGGATTGACTGTTTTGACGATAGCCGCCGCTTACTTCCTTTCAAAATCCCGATTAGGGATGGGGATGATGGCCGTTCGCGAAAACGAGGATGCCGCTGAATCTTTAGGCGTGGATGCTCTGCAGCATAAACTTCTGGCATTTGTCGTCAGTGCGTTTTTTGCAGGACTGGCTGGTGGGGCTTTTGCCTTCTACCATGTCAGTTATTATTACCAGTTTCCGTTCTCCCCAGTTTGGAGCTTTGATACATTGACGATGGTCTATATCGGCGGACAAGCCACAATCGTAGGTCCTGTGGTAGGTGCTATCTTCTTTGTATTGTTGAGAGAGTTCCTGGTGCTCAATGTGGGTGAATATCACCTGATTGTATTTGGTACGCTATTTATTCTGGTTGTGCTGTTTCTACCCGGTGGATTTGTTGAAGCCTGGCAAAAGATTCAGAAATGGTTTTTAGGAAAGGTAACAAAAGAAAGAAAGGAAATTACCTGACATGTGCATGGTTGTTTAGTTGGAGGTTGCTTATGGCTTGATATGTAAAATAAAAAATCGGTTTAATTTTGTCAACCAA
>JBECKS010000105.1:0-20298 GCA_040235395.1 Pseudomonadales bacterium
AGGAATCGCGAAAAATTTGCTTTGAATTTGGGGTTTGGTGAAAAGCGGGCGAGAGAATGCACTTGGCGTGCCTGCCAAGTTGAGGAATCAGGAAAAGAGAAAGCTTGTTTGTTGGTTTGGGGGTGCACGCCCTTCGGGTAAGGTGGCTACTGCTTCATTGGTATTTTTTTGTTCCAGGTGTTTAAGGATTTGCTGGATGATGAGGGGGTTGTCGATGCAGGCAATCACCTTGAGTTTTCCTCCGCAGTGTTCGCAGTTCTCGATATTGATGTTGAATACGCGCTTGAGTCGTTGCATCCATGTCATGGCTTGCAGGGGTTTGGTTTCATTAAGATCATCCGTTGCTTCGCTCGCTTGGGATGACTCAGAAAACTTGCCTCGCTTGGCGGGGGTGATTTGTGAGCGCAGTTTGTTGTTGGGTGCGAACACGCCGTGGTAGCGGGTGAGGTTAACGCGGGGCTTGGGGATGAGAGCGGCGAGTCTGGCAATATAGTCGAGTGGTTCGAAGAACACATGGGTGGTGCCATCTCGGTAGGGCGTTTTGAGTTCGTAGCGAATCTTGTTGTTGGCGGTGATAGACAGACGTTTTTCAGAAACGGCGGGGCGTGAAATATATCTTGCGAGGCGTTCGAGTTTGTCGCGCTGGTGGCGTGCTGCAGCTACGCCTGCGTGTAGTGAGAAGCCTGCGGTTTTTGCAACACGGTCACTTTGTGTGGTTTCGTGATTGCTTGAGGGAAGGGTTTGCAGTGTGAAGACTTTTTTACCCGCATTGGGGCCGCAGGCAATACGGTAGGTGATGGAGCTGCCGTGAATTTGTGAAAGGGCTTCATCGACTTCTTCATCGAGGGTGAGCCAGCTGTTTTCCATATCGCGTTCGAGTAAGCCCTTGCGCTCAAGAAAGCGTGCGATACGATGGCTGAGTGTATGTACCAGTTGTTCTAGTTCTGTTTTGGTGGGAGCTTTGGTTTGGCGAAAACGAAGTTGTTGGTGTTCGTCTTCTGTATACACACCATCGAGCATCAGTATGTGAAAGTGTACATTGAGATTCAGTGCCGAACCGAAGCGCTGGATCAGGGTGACGGCGCCGGTTTGTGCCTGTGATTTTTTAAAGCCCGCTTTGTGGATGAGGTGAGTGGAAAGGGTTCGGAAAACAATACCGAGGACATCGCCCATCAGATTTGGGTAGGTGGCGAAAAGAAAACGTAACTGGAAAGGAAAGCTGAGCACCCATTGGCGAATGGGTTCATGTGGAAGGATGTCATCAACAAGCAGTGCGGCACTTTCAGCCATTCTTCTTGCGCCGCAACTGGGGCAGAAACCTCGTTTCTTGCAACTGAATGCCACCAGTTTTTCGTGATGGCAGGTGTCGCATTGAGCGCGCAGGAAGCCATGTTCAAGGCGACCACATTTCAGGAAGGCATCGAATTCTTTTTGCACATAGCCAGGCAGGGTTTTACCTTGAGCTTCCATGAGTTGATTGAATTCGGGGTAATACTGTTTAACCAGTTGGTAGAGAAGGGTTTTATCGGGCTGATGTTGGTGGTAAGCGGGCTTTAAAATACTGTTCATAAGAACAGTATTTCTTGCTTGTTTAGGTTACGCAATTTGCTGGAAGGTTTTGATATCGTTTTGATAGCAGGAATTGGCTAACTTGACCTGTCTATTGTACAAGTTATACTTGACCAACTTATGGTACAGGTGAGGTTGTTTATGAGAGTGGTCAGTTTTTCGGAAGCAAGGAATAAGTTAAAAAGTATTCTGGATCAGGTGGTTAATGATGCGAATTACACCATTATTACGCGTCGTGATGCTGAAGATGCGGTGGTGATGTCTCTTGAGCAGTTCAATGGTTTGATTGAAACGGTGCATTTATTAAAAAGCCCGGCAAACACCGTGCATTTAGAAAAATCCATTAAACAATACAAGTCAGGGAAGACAAAAAAGAAGGAATTGGTAGATGATTAAGATTCTTTCATGGACGAAAGAAGCGTGGACAGATTATGTATATTGGCAGGGGCAGGATAAAAAGACCTTGAAAAGAATCAATAAACTGATTAACGAAACCGTGCGCTCGCCCTTTGAGGGCATTGGAAAACCTGAAGCATTAAAAGAAAATCTATCAGGGTTTTGGTCAAGAAGGATAGATCATACAAACCGTTTGGTTTATGCAGTTGATGGAAGTGAATTAACGATTATTTCCTGTCGTTATCATTATTCTTAGTTGGAATACGTTCTGAAAGGGTCTCTCTAGTAATCTCTGGCTAATAAATTCTTTGTTATAGTTTATAGTTTACACTAAACTATAAACTATGAAGACAGAAACCAAACAACAACTGGCAGACTTTATCGCCGAAAAGGGAGGGGCTTCACCCTCTGAACTGGCTGATGCCTTGGGAATTAGCCCGCAAATGGTTCATCGGCATTTGAAGGCGTTGGTTGCTGATGGTCTTGTTAAAAAGCTTGGGCGAGCGCCTCATGTTAAATACCTTAGCAAACCATCGCGCATTGTCGAACGCTCCTTTCCCTATTTGCCACAAGAACTTGCCGACTATATTGAACAACATTACATCAGCGTTAAACCCAATGGCGAGGTGCTGTCGGGCTTAGAAGGCTTTCAGTGGTGGGTGCATAAAACCAAGCAAGATAAGCAGTTTGAAAAACTTGCCAGGGAATATGTCACTAATCATCGTGAACTTTCTGAAAAATTTAAAGGCGCCGAGGGCTTGATTGATGCAAGTTTCAAACTTGCTGATACCTTTGAAGAATCTTTTGCAGATGTGCTGTTGTATCAGGAATTTTATAGCTTGCCTAAGTTTGGCAAAACCAAAAGTGGGCAAATGGTTTTTTTGGGAAAGAGTGGTCAGGATAAGGAAATGATCAGGGCGCTTGCCAGCCAGTGTAAAGCATCCATCAATGACATTATTAAACAATATAAAATCCAGGCAGTGGTTTTCGCGCCACATTCCATTCCCAGAAAAGTATCCTTTTTGAAAGAATTTGAAAATGCGTTGTCATTAACGCTACCGACTGTTCAATTACAGAAAGTTTTTTCAGGAACGCCAGTGGCGCAGAAATCATTACAGAAGCTGACGGACCGTATCGAAAATGCCAATGAAACCATATTCCTGAAAAATCAAAACCAGCCCTATAAACGTATTTTAGTGATAGATGATGCGGTAGGTTCAGGTGCAACCATTAATGCCATTGCGTATAAGTTGAAAATGAATGGTGCAGACTTTGTTGTAGGTTATGCCATTACGGGTAGCTTGAAGGGTTTTGAAGTGATAAATGAGATTTGAGTACTCCCAAAAAAATTATTTCAAATAATTTTTACTTGCCCCAATAATCCTATCCTTCTCCTCACTTCCTCTTTTCAGAACGCCTGCCAAGGTGATAAAACCGTGGGTTAAATCATTGTGTTCTATCAATTCAGCTTTTACCCCAAGAAATTTTAGTTTTTCATAAAACGCCAGGCCTTCATCATGCAAGGGATCAAATCCAGCAACAGTTACCAGAGTGGGTGGCATCTGTTTCAGTTCTTCATCTGCAGCGAGTAAAGGTGAAGCTAAAGGGTTGGACTTGTCTGCATTATTGTTAACGTAATGGTTGATGAAATATTCCATCATGGCCTGAGTAAGAATCAGATTTTCAGCAAACAGATGATAAGACTCACGTTGTGTAGAAATATCTGCCATGGGGTAAATCAGAATTTGAGCTAAGGGTAGAGGCGTGTTATTGCGAATGGCCTGCAAGCTACACACAGACGATAGATAACCACCCGCGCTATCGCCGGCGAGCAGAATCTTTGCTGGATCTATGGAAAGCTCTGCCGCATTGTCTTGTGCCCACAACAGGCTGGCATAGGCATCAGTAGCCGCACTGGGGAATTTGTTTTCAGGAGCCAGTCGATAATCCACCGCCAGCACGCGCAGATTCAGTTGTTCGGCAAAATCACCACACATAACCTCGTAGGAATCCAGGTCGCCAATCACAACGCCACCGCCGTGAAAGTAAATCAGTAAAGGAGAAGTGCCTGTTAAGGTTTTTGGCGCATAAACTCTCGCCTTAAGCATGGTGTCAGCCGTCTTCATGGTTACATCACTCACACTTACCTTCTTGCTGAGCGAGCCTTTCGCCAGATTACTTAAGTTCCTGAATGTCTTTCTGGCTTTCTCGGGTGGCATGTCGCTGAGTTGAGGGCCTTTACCGCTGTTCATGGCCAGCAACTGGGTATCAAGGTCAAGGGTATTGCCACGAATTATCAATGGGTTGCCGCCAGCCATTCTGAGTTTCAAGGAGCTGGGTAATTTGAATAACAGGGAAATAAGCGAGCTAATGAGTTTCACGATGTTGTCCTTCACGTTGCTGTGTTTATTAAAAACTGCAACACAGCCTAGGGGATTAGTCTTAGGCTTGTCAAAGGTCTATCCATAAGGAATGACAGTAAGGTTTAAGGGTCATGGATTCTTTTGGGTTTAACAGGCGCATTGGTTATCATGGCGGCTTTCGATTTTTAATTCTGCAAACTGGAAGTAAATAATGAGTAATGCATTTCAATGGAACATGGGTGATGTCTTTGACGCCCTCGGTGACAACATTGACCCACAACATCCTGCCCTGATTCATGATGGTCGGGTTATTACATGGAAGGAGATGACTGAGCGTAGTAATCGCCTTGCAAGAGCCTTGATTGAACGCGGTGCTGAAGTTCAGGACAAGGTGGCTTTCTATCTTACCAATTGTTCCGAATACATAGAGCTATGTGTTGCCTGCTATAAAGCGCGACTGGTACATGTGAATGTTAACTTCCGTTACCTTGAAGATGAACTGCATTACATCATTGATAACTCTGATGCGAAATTCGTTTTCTATTCGGAAGAATTTGCAGAACGCATTGCAACAATCAAGGATCGTTGTGACAAGGCTTCTCATTTTATTGAAGTGAATGAAAAATCCAGACCAGATAAACCCAGAAATGCTTTTGCAGAAAATTATGAGAACCTTGCTCGTGAAGGTGACTCATCAAAGTTAGAGATAGTTAGGGCGCCAAGCGATATGGTGTTTATTTATACCGGTGGCACTACAGGCATGCCTAAAGGTGTGATGTGGGAACAACATAATATGTGGAAAGGTTTGGGTGGTGGCAAGAATCATCCTTGCACCAAAGGTAAGGAAGTGAAAGATATTGATGAGTTGATGGCTTTTGTTAGAGAGAAAAAAGGCCCAACTCAAATGCCCGCGTGTCCGCTTATGCATGGCACCGGTTTCTTTTCAGCCATGACCAGCATGACTGGCGGCGGCACCATCGTAACCATGCCTGTACAGGGACTCGACCCTGAGCTGATTTGGCAAACTACGCAAGATCAGCGGGTAAAATCCATTGTCATTGTGGGTGACGCTTTTGCAAAACCCATGCTTGAGTGTCTGGAAAAAAATCCAGGCAGATGGAAACTTGATAGCGTAAGAACCATTGTGTCTTCCGGTGTGATGTGGAGTCTTGAAACCAAACAGGGGTTGTTGAAACACATGCCGCAATTAATGTGCGTGGATACTTTTGGTTCTTCAGAAGCCATTGGCTTTGGTGTGTCTGTTGCCAGCGCAGAAGGTGGCGTGAAAACAGCACGCTTTACTATTGGTGAAAACTGCAAGGTATTTACTGAAGATCATCGGGAAGTTGTTCCTGGCAGTGATGAGAAGGGTTTCATTGCAAGAACTGGAGCCATTCCTTCAGGTTATTACAAGGATCCTGTTAAAAGTGATAAGACTTTTCCCGTGATTAATGGTGTACGTTATTCCATTCCTGGAGACTGGTGCACCGTTGATAAAGAGGGTGTGATTCATTTATTGGGAAGAGGCAGTGCTTGCATCAATACTGCTGGTGAAAAAGTTTATCCTGAAGAAGTAGAAGAAGCATTGAAAAAACACCCAAGCATTAGAGACGCTTTGGTGGTTGGTCTTGCTGATGATAAATGGGGAAGTGCGGTAACCGCTGTGGTGGAATTAAATGATGGTTGTGAGCTGAATAAAAATGAATTAAGCGCTCATGTAAAAGAGCATCTCGCTGCTTACAAGGCACCAAAAGGGTATGTGGTGGTCGAGAAAATGTTTCGTGCACCAAACGGAAAAGCAGATTACAAATCAGCCAAAAGTTTTGCGGAACAGGCGCTTTCTGTGAAAAGTAAATAGGGAAGTGATATGAGCGAAAGTGTTCTCACAATGCGTATTGATCAGGATTACTCAGATATTCGCGCATCGGTAAAAAAAATCTGTGAAGGTTTTCCGGGTGAATACTGGAGAGAGAAAGATAGTAGCAGTGAGTACCCTCATGAATTTGTAAACGCCATGACGAAAGCAGGCTATCTCGCTGCCTTGATTCCAGAAGAATACGGCGGCGCTGGTTTACCTTTGCGTGCAGCTTCCGTGATTATGGAAACCATTCATGCATCAGGTTGCAGTGCTTCTGCCTGTCATGCACAGATGTATACCATGGGCACTTTGTTGCGTCATGGCAGTGAAGTACAGAAAGAAAAATATTTGCCACGCATTGCCAGTGGTGAATTGCGTTTGCAGGCTTTTGGTGTCACCGAACCAACGACAGGCACTGACACCACGCAGTTACTTACGCGAGCTGAAAACAAAGGCGATCATTATCTTGTTAACGGGCAGAAGATCTGGACTAGCCGTGCATTGCAATCAGATTTAATGATTTTACTGGCGAGAACCAAAGCAAGCCATGAAGTGAAAAAACGCAGTGAAGGTTTGTCTGTTTTTCTGGTGGATATCAGGGAAGCCGTTGGCAAGGGCATGGAAATCCGTCCGATTCCCGCCATGATCAACCATAGCACCAATGAAGTATTTTTCGACAACCTGAAAATTCCTGCCGATTCTTTAATAGGTGAGGAGCATCAGGGTTTTCGTTACATTCTTGATGGCATGAATGCTGAGCGTATTTTGATTGCTTCTGAAGCCTTGGGTGATGCCCGCTATTGTATCCGCCGCGCTGCAGAATATGCAAATGAACGTATCGTGTTTGGCAAACCCATTGGTCAGAATCAAGGCGTGCAGTTTCCAATTGCGCGGGTACATGCCGAATGTGATGCCGCTGAGTTAATGATACGAAAAGCCTGCGCGCTCTTTGATGCCAATGAACATTGTGGCGCAGAGGCTAATATGGCGAAGCTTTTAGCGTCTGAGGTGGGTTTCAAGGCAGCAGATACCTGCTTCCAGACCTTTGGTGGCTTTGCTTTTGCGAAAGAGTATGACATTGAACGCAAGTGGCGAGAGGTGCGTTTGTTCCAGACTGCACCAATTTCGACCAACATGATTCTTTCCTACGTGGCCCAACACGTACTGGGTTTACCCAGGTCTTATTAATTTTTCTTTGCAAAATAAAATAATTCAGTTAAAACTGTTTCTATAAAAATCAAAAACTTACAAAATACTGTTAAAGTACACACACAGAAATTAGCAAAAAAATAATTATTCAAAAAAATCAGAAAGGAAAATAAAAGGAAATCATGTCCAGAGAACTAGCCCTGATTGCTGAAGGTGGTGGGATGCGCGGTGCCTATGTGTATGGTGCCATGCAGGCTCTGGAAGAAGTGTTTAATGACCAGCACGGTCTGGCAAATTTTCATTATCTGTCAGGAACGTCTGCAAGCGCCTTAACCATGATGTATACCGTGAGTGGTCAATTTCATAGCGAAGGTCAAATCATCTGGTCAGAAAAAGTTGGTGAAAAACGTTTTCTTGATGAAAAAAGTCTTAAACGATTATTTTTTGGTCCGCCTATTCTTGATACTGCCTATCTGGTGGATGAGATTTTTGCTAAACAACATCCCATTGCCTGGAATAATTTCAAGAAAAGCAAAACAAAATTCTATATTCCCTTGTTGGATGTTGAAGACCTGAGTCTGAAGTTCTATACCAATGACACTGAAATGAGTGCAGCCATGTTGCCTTATGAGTTGATTCTCATGGACAGGGAAGACCCTTCAGAAGTTTATGAAATGATGAAAGCGGCGGCGGGTGTGCCTGTGTATTTCAATCATGAAATAGAAATTCAGGGAAGACGTTATGTTGATCCTACAGCGCTGTTACCGATTCCCTTGTCTGCGCCGATTCCTGTGTCAGCAAAAAGAATCTGTATTCTGAATAAGCCAGGGCCTGTAAACGTGCGTTGGTTTCGCGATCGTTTTTTTCCTTCCATGGCGCGTAGTGGATTTTTTCAGGGCGATATTTCAAACAAGGGTGTCTATAGTTTGTCTGGCGATGAAAGCAGAAATTATCGAGCACTTCTCGGCGAGCTTGATGAGCTGGAAAAAGCAGATAATGCTTTCATCATTCGACCATCAATAGATATTTCTTCTTCTGATAATCGTCTCGAGATTCTTAAAAGAAATATCGAAGCTGGATTTCAGGATGTCATTGCGCGTAAAGATGAAATCCAGCACTTTCTTTTATCAGATTAATTTTTCAGAAAAAATTAGTGCTTTCCAATACGTTTGAAATTTGGTGTACGTTTTTCCATAAATGCAGCAACACCTTCTTTCATATCGTCCTTACCAAAGGTTTCCAACATTAAACGCATGGATTCATCTAAAGCTTCAGCAGGGTCGCGGAAAAGATCGTGGTACACCTGTGTTTTAATCTGTCGTAATGATTCGGGTGCACATCGGTCTGCAATATTCTGCATGTAGTTTACGGCTTCAAACAACAACACATCATCTTCAAAAACTTTTGTTGCCAGCCCAAGTTCCTTAGCCTCATCGCCATAAATCTTTCTGCTAGAAAGCAGGATATCCAGTGCTTTATCAACGCCAACAATACGCGGCAGAATCCAGCTGGTGCCATATTCCGCAATCAGACCACGCTGAGGAAAGGCGGACATCACAAAACCACTGCTTCCAAAGAAACGCATGTCGCAGAAAAGAATGAAGGGTAGTGCCATGCCGGCGGTTGCACCATTAACCGCCGCAATAATCGGTTTTCTAACAGAAACCAGATAAGAAAAGGTTTTGCGATACACTGTTGGCATGGAGTCGTCACCAGGGTTGGACTCCAGTTTTGGCCCGCTTTGTTTATTAGCATCACCTTGTCCGCTTAATGCCATCAGGTCTGCCATGTCAGCACCAGCACAGAATGCTTTGCCCGCACCGGTTACAACAATGCCAACCACATTCTTATCATTTTCTGCCTGCTCCATGGCATGGCGTACTTCAATACCCATCTGGCCTGTCCAGGCGTTCATCTGTTTAGGGCGATTGAGGGTAATCACTGCTACATTGCCATCAACATGATAGTTTAGAGTTTCGTATTGAGTGCTCATGAAATATTCCTTTAAATAAAAAGTGCAGGGCTAGCTATGCTATACCATCCGAATTAGGCATGCGATACTCTAAAGCCTTCTTAAATCGTTTTGTAATTTGTCAAATCAGGTAAATGACCAATGAACTTCGAACTCAATGATGACCAGTTAGCTGTGAAAAATGCCATTGAGAGCATTTGCGAACAATTTGATGACGATTACTGGTTGCAATGCGACAAAACAGCAGAATTTCCTCAGGCCTTTGTCGATAAGATTATTGAAGGTGGATGGCTTGGCATTGCCATGCCCGAAGCTTATGGTGGTGCGGGTTTAGGCATCACAGAAGCATCCATTCTTACTCATGCAATCTGTCGTTCGGGTGCAGGCATGACAGGCGCTTCGGCTATTCATATTAATCTTTTTGGTCCACACCCCATTGTTGTGTTTGGAAACGAGGAACAGAAACAACGTTTTCTTCCTGCCTTAATTGAAGGCAAAGATAGAACCTGTTTTGGGGTGACGGAAGCCAATGCAGGCTTGAATACCACCAGTTTGCAAACGCGAGCAGAAAAAAATGGCAATCATTATGTAGTGCACGGTCAGAAAATGTGGACATCAACGGCGCAGCGCGCCAATAAAATTCTTTTGATTGCACGCACCACGCCAAAAGACCAGTGTAAAAAACCAACTGATGGTTTGAGTTTGTTCTACACGGATTTAAATCGCAATCAAGTTGAAGTACGCGTGATTGAAAAAATGGGCAGGGCGGCGGTTGATACAAACGCCTTGTTTATTGATGGTTTAAAAGTTCCAGTTGAAGATCGTATTGGCGAAGAAGGCGATGGTTGGAAATGTCTGTTACATGGTTTGAATCCAGAGCGTATTCTTGTGGCTGCTGAAGCCGTGGGCTTGGGACAGGTTGCCTTGGAAAAAGCAGCGAACTATGCACGCGAGCGTGAAGTGTTTGGCAGGACCATTGGCAAGAATCAGGCGATACAACATCCATTGGCAGAAAACTGGATGGAACTCGAAGCAGCGCATAACATGGTGTTCAAGGCGGCTTATGAATATGACGCAGGAAAGAACGCAGGTGTATCTGCAAACACAGCGAAATACCTTGCTGGTCAAGCGGCTTTAAAAGCTTGTCAGCGTGCGGTCTTAACCCATGGTGGAATGGGGTATGCAAAAGAATTTCATGTAGAACGTTATCTGCGCGAAGTGCAGATTCCGGTCATCGCGCCCGTCAGTCAGGAGATGATAAAGAATTTTATTGCCGAAAAAGTTTTAGCTCAGGAAAAAAGTTATTAAGGAGAAAACCATGATTGAAGAGTTTGTAAGCAATTGGCACAAAAATATGAGGGGTGAATTAGAAGGTGGTCTGGATGCCATTCTCCATGACGACTGTATTTTTTATTCCCCTATTGTTTTTACCCCACAAAAAGGTAAGGAGATCACAAAACTTTATTTAACCGCAGCAGGCCAGAGTTTTTCTGCTGGCGATTCAGTACCAACAAAAGAAAAAAAGAAATCAGATTTTAAATATGTCAAGGAAGTCTATTCCGGGCTTACGATTGTTCTGGAATTTGAATCAACGATTGATGGTAAGTACATGAACGGCGTGGATATCATAACTTTCAACGAAGACGGAAAAATTGTAGAAATCAAAGTGATGATGAGACCTTTGCAGGCGATAAACCTGATTCATGAAAAAATGAAAGCCAATCTGGAGAAGTTACAACAACAATGATTGGGGCACTGATCCTGAAAACCATGATGGATTCAGGTACTAATGTCATGAATGAGCGCGATGTAGAGGCTATTCTAAAACACTGGCGTGATGATGCTGTAATGATTTATCCAGGTGCAAGCATCGTGAGTGGTAGGCATGAAGGCAAGGATGCTATGAGAAGTTTCTTTTCTGCTTTTATGGAACAGTTTCCAGGGCATATGGAATTCACAACTAATCAAACTTACATTAAGAATATGCTCGCTTTGGGTTTGTCGAACACGATTGTTGCAGAATTTTCAGTTTGTTATACCAATAAACATGGTGAACGGTTTGAAAATTCTGGCGTGAGTGTGGTGACGATTAAGAATGCCAAGGTGGCACAGATTAAGGATTATTATTTTGATGTGGATAAGTTGAATGCTGCGTGGAGGCAGTGAAGCTTCTTTTGTCGAGCAATGTGATTATGTCATTCCAGCGAAAGCTGGAATCCATTTGATTAAAATTCTGGATTCCCGCCTCCGCGGGAATGACAACGAAGAATTTACTGCCTTACTTTTAAAACTCATTCTTAAATAAATCTTTTTTCGCCTATAAAAGGCGAAAAAGGATCTTCTTAAAAACGAGATTTCTCTCTTTGCTCGAAATGACATTATCAACAAACTTGAATTAAACTGTCACCTTACTGCGTAGTTGAAAAAAACATTACACACAAGAAGCATCCAAACATGAAAATCGCACAAGTCGGCGAAGCCATCCTCAAAACCCCCGCCATCAAAGTCACGCAATTTGATGAAGCTCTAAAACAATTCATCAACGAACTACATCAATGCATGATTGACGCAAACGGCATTGGCATTGCAGCGCCACAAGTATTTGACCCACGCGCTATCATGATTATGGCTTCGCGTTCCAGCCCTCGTTATCCCGATGCGCCAGATATGGAATCCATGGTGCTTATTAACCCAGAAATTCTTGAGCATGGTGGTGAAGTTGTGCGCGATTGGGAAGGTTGTTTAAGTGTTCCCGGTATTCGTGGCATTGTGCCTAGGGAAACCTTTGTGAAAGTGAGATATCAGGATGTCGATGGAAACTTACAAGAACTGGTATGGGAAGGATTTCTCGCCCGAGTTTTTCTTCACGAATACGATCATTTGATTGGCAAGACCTGGCTCGATCGTGTGGAATGTGTCGGCGACATTGTTGGTGAAGCCGTCTATATGAAAATCATGGAACAGGAACTTTAAAAGCGAAAACTTTTAATTAACTCTATCGCTTCTTTTTTGGGGCTGCTGCTACGCCATGCCAGTGCAACCTGTCTGTAAGGTTTGGGATTTTCAATTTTCAATATTTTTAACATGGGGTTGTGTTCATGTTGTTGTGCGCAACGCTCAGGCAATATGGAAACGCCAGCTCCTGAGGCCACCATTTGTACAATGGTTTCCAGTGAACCCCCTTGAAACATTTCCTTAATATCATTTTCATAAACACATTGCGGGCAAGCTGCAATCACCTGTTCGCGAAAGCAGTGCCCTGGCCCTAGCAACAAAAGTTCTTCGGCATCGAGATCATTTCGTTTGATACGTTTACGATTTGCGAGCAGATGATTGGCTGGAACAATGCCGCAAAAGGCTTCTTCATAAAGTAGATGGGTTTCAACACCAGGTTCGTCGAAGGGAAGCGCGATGATCACTGCATCCAGATTGCCATGAAGCAGCATGGTGCGTAGATTATGTGTGTAATTTTCTTCAATCAGTAAAGGCATTTGCGGCGCCTGTTTCTTAGCCTGAGGAATAAAACCTGGTAACAGATAGGGTGCAACGCTGTAAATCACGCCAAGACGAAATGGTTGTTGCAAAGCGCTTGTTTGTGACTGACTCACCTTCTGGAAATTCTCAGCCTGATCGAGCAGTTGTTGCGCTTGTGGAATAAGTGCCAAGCCTGCTTCGGTAAGTTTTATTTCCTGACGATGTCCTCGCTCAAAAAGCTGCACATCTAGCTGGTGTTCCAGTTTCTTGATGGCCGCACTCAAGGTTGGCTGGCTGATAAAGGAGCGATTAGCAGCTTTTCCAAAGTGTTTTTCCTGAGCAAGGGCAAGGAAGTAGCGAATCTGGTTGAGGCTGAAGTTCACATTGATGTTTGTATTCATGGCTACCACTTTATTGATAGCTAAAAACTATCAATTTAATAAATATTATTCAATAGATTAATCAAATGGATTTTCTACAATGGTTACATACCTGATTAACAGGTGTCGGAAAAATTAACGAATATGAGAGGTAATTATGAAAAACGCTCCTGAAAACAGTGTCACCATCAAGAATCTGGAAGCTGCCTTCGCGGGCGAATCCATGGCGCACATCAAGTACCTGCATTTTGCCAAAGTGGCACGTATGCATGGTGATGAAGCGACAGCCAAGGTGTTTGAAGAAACCGCAGCTCAGGAAGTGAAACATGCTTTGGGTCATGCAGATCTTCTGTATCCGAGCAAAGAGTTAAGTGTGACAGATGTTCTTGGTTATGCCATTGAAGGTGAGACTTATGAATACACCGAAATGTACCCAAGCTTCCGCCATGCGGCCATGGAAGAAGGTAACAGTGAAGCAGTGGCTGAAATGGATCAGCAGATTTCTGAATCTAAAGAACATGCAGAAATGTTTAGTGACGTGCTGAAAAAAGCCGAACACCGTTTTGCAGCCTTGGCGAAAGTTGAGGAAAAGCACGCGAAACATTACCAATCTGTACTAGATAAAGTGGCGAATGCCTGAGGAGAACTGCAATGAGAAACGAATATAAATGTGTTGTATGCGACTGGACTTATGATGAATCCAAAGGTGTTCCCGAGCTCGGTATTGCGCCTGGTACAAAGTGGGAAGATTTACCGGCAGATTTTGAATGCCCAGACTGTGGAGTCGCCAAGGATGACTTCACGAAAATATAGAGGTTTTATTTGAGGCTAACCCTCTGTCAGGCATTTTGTCTGACCTCCTTGAGATAAGGGCAGTTAAACTGCCCTTTTTTTTGCGCTTCGTTTTTGTTTAAAGTGTTGTTCAGCTTACTCGCGTATAAAGCTATTTCTTTTGAATTACGCTAAGGTATTCCACCGCATGGCGTGAGCAATTTTTAGGAGATTTTTCGTTTATGAGCAGAGCGATAACAGTAGTGGCAGGCACAGGTGAACTTGAATACAAGGCGCGACTGATGCCAAAAGCAAAAGGCAGGAATATTCTGGTGGAAATTCATGCCAGCAGCATGAATCCACATGACTGGAAATTCTACAGCTGGTTTAAGGGCTTGTATAAAAACCTAGCTTTCATTCCTGATATGTTATTAGGACATGATCTCTCGGGTGTGGTGATAGAAGTAGGTGACAAGGTCAAGAATTTCAAGGTAGGCGATGAAGTATTCGCCATGAGTGCAAAAACGGGCGCCTTTGGAGAATTCATTGCTATTGATGAACGCATGGCGGCGCACAAACCTGGCATGCTTGATCATCTTGAGGCAGCAAGTGTTCCCATGGCAGCGTTAACCGCTTGGCAGGCATATATTCTTACTCGCTTACAAGAAGGTGATGAAGTGTTGGTGATAGGTGGATCTGGCGGTGTGGGTATTTTTGCCATTCAGTTTGCAAAAATCCTTGGCGCAAAAGTGACCACAGTTTGCAGCACGGCGAATGTTGAGCTGGTGAAATCTTTGGGTGCTGATGACGTGGTGGATTACAAACAGGCCGACTACCATGATCTTAATAAAAAATTCGATATTATTTTTGATGTAGTGGGCGGTCAGAGCAAGGAAAGCTGCGCCATGATTTTAAATGACGGCGCGCGATTTATTTCTACCAATACCAGCGGCAAGAATATTGCTGAAATATTTTCCAGCCGTCTTGGAAAACTCATTGGCAGGAATGATGTGGAAGCCAGTACTTTGTTGGCTATGCCAGTCGGTCGACACCTTGGAAAAATTGCAGGCTATATTGATGAAGGAAAAGTACGCACCTTGGTTGATAAGGTATTCCCTGTTTCAGAAACAAAAGAAGCGATGGAGTACAGTAAGGCTGGCAGAACAAAAGGTAAAATCGTTTTACAAGTGAGGTAATAGTTTATGCCATCACGTCATTTGGTTTTCGAAATCGAAGTACCTGCTCCTATTGAGGATGTATGGAAACTATTAATGGACTTTGATGCCTATCCAGAATGGAACAGTATGATTTCTTTTAAAGGGAAACCTGCACCAGGCAAAAAAGTGCCTATGAAAGTAAGCATCATGGATCGAAAGATCGTAACGCCAGTTACATTTTTACGAATGGATAAAAATACCGAGCTTGCTTGGGTTGGTGGAATCAGGGGCCTGTTCATTGGAGAGCATTATTTTCAGTTAAAGAAAATCGATGACAATAGCTGCTTGCTAATTCAGGGAGAGAAGTTCAAGGGCTTGATGGTGGGTTTGAGCTGGCCGATTCTTAATAAGACTCTTGAAAAGGTTTATACCGAAACCAACGACGATGTTGTGAACTATTTTAAAAAATAAGACAGGGGAAAAGCGTAGGCAAAAAAAACGGCACATCAATCGTCTATTAACGTCCTCTAGTAACGTATATAGCGAATGTGCCGTCAGCTAAGGAAATGGTAACTTTCAAAATGATTTGAAAGTATAAAAGCCTCAAATAATATTTCCTGTTTTGCTTAAGGGGGTATTTAAAATGCCTATGCGTAACTCGTTTCACCTACTTCAATTTCAAAATTTTTCAAAAGATAAATACTTTTATCCATATTGGATTTCATCACGTAATAAATATTTCGTTGAAGGTGTTTGCAGAACTCTTCAAAATTACGTTGTTCCAGATACTCTTTTGAGAATTTGAGAGCGACACGCTTTCCCTTATTCATATAAAGATAGAAAGTTTCGTAGTGTGAGCTGATTTTCTGCGTGTCGTTCTCTAGTTCATTCTCCAGCGCTTCCTTGTGATTCTCAATGGTTTCTGCTTCTGGAAAATACTTCATGAGTTCGTTCTTGATTTTCATGAATTCTTTGGTGGTGATCATGCTGTCCTCTGTTTCCCGCTTGTTTTTGTTACTTTCCGTATGTCGGTTTGGGCTAGTTTCCCGGCCTTGATAGCTTCTATAGACAGCTATCAATCGAAAGGTTCCCCCAATTGATAGAACTTATTCTAGGGTGGCTGGCTTAACCCTTTGTGAATATGTCACCCCTTTGGGGCTAGCCAGCAGGGCGCTAAGTTCCTACACTTTCAGCGAATTTTTTTCGGAATTGAACCTATGACAGATGCAGTAGTAGAAAGAGGCAAGGTCTATAAGCTCTCTGATGAGATGAGTCTGGCGGCAGATTGCTGGGGAAATCCAGCTAATCCCCCGGTGATTCTGGCTCATGGGGGTGGTCAAACCCGTCATGCCTGGGGGGAAACTGCAAGGCTCTTGGCTGAAAAAGGCTGGTATGCCATCACCATTGACCAGAGAGGGCATGGTGACAGTTCGTGGTCAGAAGCTGGAGATTACATGATCAGCGATTACGGGCGGGATTTGCAGGTGCTGAGTGATTTATTGACACAGAAACCTGTGTTGGTAGGTGCTTCTTTGGGCGGTTTGGCTGGCATCATGGCTGAAGGTACTAGCGATGAAAACCATCTTCGCGCCCTAATTCTGGTAGATGTTACACCGAGTATCGAAAAAGAAGGTGTTGATAAGGTATTGGGTTTTATGGGGCAGAATATGGAGGAGGGTTTTGCTTCCCTTGAGGAAGCTGCAGATGTGATTGCCGCCTATTTACCTCACCGAAAACGTCCAAAGAATCTGGAAGGTTTGAGAAAAAATCTTCGTTTAGGCAAAGATGGTCGTTACCGTTGGCATTGGGATCCAAAATTCATGATCAATCGAAAAATGCCAGAAAGCGCTTCTCGTGTGAATCCCATGACAGAAGCTGCAAAAACATTATCGATTCCAACACTTCTAGTGAGAGGAAGACTTAGTGAGTTGGTAAGCCCGGAATCTGTCAAACAGTTCAAGGAGTTAGTGCCTCATTCTGATTTTGTCGACGTGAGTGATGCAGGGCATATGGTGGCTGGCGATAAAAATGATATTTTTACGGATGCGATTCTTGAATTTATGGATAAATTATAGAAAGGATTCCAGTTTTATTTTTAATGATGGATGAAAAAGTATTATGACAGAAAATAATTCGGATATAGCTTTTCAGAAATTCATCGTAAAAAATGCGTCATTGGAGTTTGTAGGTATAAGCTGTCTGTTGTTGGGGATCCTTGCTAAAAATGATATGGGTTTTTCATCACTTCCCTTGCTTAAAAACGATAATTTTCTAAGTCTTTTAATTGTGGTCGGTGGTACATTAGTCTTGTGGACGAATTATCAAATCATTTCGAAGATCATTGAACGTGTACGTGAACAAAATAAACAGTAGCGGTCTGGATTAAAGCGAAAGACATCAACATGATTAGAAAACTTCATCACATGGCATTTCGTTGTAAGGATTCTGAAGAAACCAGAGTCTTCTATGAAGATTTTCTTGGCTTACCATTGGCGGGAAGTCTGGAGATCAATGTTACCAAGACAGGTCGCGAAACCGCCGTATTGCACACTTTTTATCAGCTGGAGGATCATTCCTATATTGCTTTTTTTGAAGATCCTGAAACACCTTTTGATTTCAAGGCGCAACGTGATTTTGATTTACATATTGCTGTGGAAGTTGAGCATTCCCGTTTGCAGCCCATGTTAGAAAAAGGACGCTCCTTGGGTATGGAAACACGGGGTGTGAGTGATCACGAATTCATTGAATCCATTTATTTTCGTGACCCCAATGGTTATGTGGTAGAACTAACGGCAAAACTGGAAAATCATGATGACATGATGAATCCAGAAAAAAATAAGGCTCGTGCCATTCTTGATAGCTGGCAGCAATCAAAGGAGAAGATTAAATGAAAGTAACGCGTGTTTATTCTGATGAGGCAGGCGAGTCTCATTTTGAAGAAATTGATATTCCTTTAAAGGATGCCGGCACGATTGGTTACCTGTCAGAAGCCTATCCAGCCTCGAAAGTGATTTTTCGAACCAATGATGCAAACTATGATTACGATTGGCATTGTGCGCCACAACGGCAATACATCGTTTTGCTAGATGGTGAGATCGCCTTGGAGACCAGTGATGGTGAGTTGCGTCATTTTAAAGGAGGTGAAATCCTTCTTGTAGAAGACGTGACAGGGAAAGGGCATCGAACAAAAAATGTTAGCAAGGAACCTAGACACTCTCTTTTTATTACACTGGATTAAATACGAGGAATTTTTTATGGCATCACTGGTTAAAAAATTAGCAAATGGTTACCTGTTGGTAATGTGGATGAGATTGATCCTCATGAACTGATTGCTTTGCTTGATAATAACGATAAAGTGCAACTACTGGATGTTAGAACGTCAGCGGAGTGGAAGGCTGGTCATATAGAGGGCGCAATCAATGTGCCTATTATTGAATTGGGGGCTCGTATAAATAAACTGGATTTCGATAAGGATGTATTGCTTGTGCCTATTTGTTTAAGTGCGCATCGCAGTATTCCTGCAGTTCGATTATTCAAGGAAAAGGGTTTCAATGATGTGAGACAGCTTTCAGGTGGAATGCGTCGTTGGAACAAACATTATAAAGACAGACTTGTTCGAAAATAATCAGCCATGAACGACGTTAGCTTTCAGGAAGAAAAAGCTCTGAAGGATTTTCTTAGCCGTGAAGAAATTCAGTCCTTCACTCGGAAAAGTGATGTGAAGGCATTTTCCATTCTTATCTATAACTGGCTAGCTATTTTTTCCATTCTGGCAGTTGTGTATTACGCGCCGAATGTGTGGATGTTTTTGCTGGCACTTGTGTTTGCATTTGTTTTTTTACCAGGTCGACAATTGGCTTTGGCGATTGTGATGCACGATTGTGGGCATCGGGTTTTTTTCAGCACAAAGGAGCGTAATGATTTTTATGGTCAGTGGTTTGCATCGCGGCCTATTCTTCAGGATTTACATTCCTACGCTCGCGGGCATTTAAAACATCATCAGAACGCTGGAACAGCACAAGATCCTGATTTGAATAACTACCGCGCTTATCCAATTGATAAGGAAAGTTTTAAAAGAAAAGTTATGCGTGATTTAACTGGTAGAACAGGATGGAAACTACTCAGGCTCGTTTTAATGGCAACAAAAATGTATTTTTCAGATGATCCTGAAAAAAAGAAAATAGGGAAGCCCTTTGCTATTGAAATGTTGGTTCAGTTCATTCTGTTTCTGATTATTAGTTTTGTGTTTGCGCCTTGGGTATACCTGGTTTGGGCCGGCACATGGATGACAAGTTACATGTTGGTGGTGCGTTTTAGGCAGATTGCTGAGCATGCAGCGGTGGATGATTTATATGATCTTGACCCTCGTAAGAATACCCGCACGACAATACCCAACTGGTTAGAACGCGCTATTATTGCTCCAGGCTATGTAAACTATCATCTGGAACACCATTTTCTTGCGAGCGTGCCTTGTTATAACCTTCCAGCCTTACATAAGCTGTTAAAAGAACGGGGAGCCTACGATAACACCAAAAACGTTGCGTATGGTTATCGTCAGGTCCTGCAACAAGCATTGATATAAAAAGAAAAATTGGAAGAATCTATGGCAACGATTAGTGCAGACAAGGATTGCATTACTGCAATTGTTACTTTTAATTGCGAACCTGAACAGCAAGCTGAACTGGCCGACAAGGTGAGAGCCTACATTAAGGATTTTATTAGTCAGCAAGAGGGACTGATTTCTTCACACCTGCATTTAAGTATCTGTGGAAAACGTGTTGTAAATTACGCACAGTGGAAGAGCATGGATCACTTCAAGGCTTTTGGTGAAAAGGCAAAAACACGACCTGAATTACCAGCCATGTTGGCGTTCAAACCCCACGCTGTATTTTATAAGGTGGATTTCAGTGTAGAGTCTTAATAGGTATTTCGTAGTGGAATAGTGGTGCTGTTTCATTTCCGATTAGCTCAAGTTGAATGATGCCCTTATCCCAATCCACAATAATTAAGCCAAAATTATTATCGTAGATCCTGTCGCCCACTCGCATCGTTGTGGGAAGTTCTGGCATATAACTAGAGCGGCCATTGAAACTACTGGAAGTGAAATCATAGAGTGGGAAAGTTAGCCCTGTATCTTCTGGATTCATAAGCATTAAGGTACTTGAATGTCTATCACCACTAATAAACATCACATTGTTGGCATGAGTAC
>JBECKS010000240.1:0-6457 GCA_040235395.1 Pseudomonadales bacterium
GATTATGATGGGCACCGATGTCAGGAACTGGGCGCTGATGTCTTGCTTTAATGTGCCTGACTTTACTGAGTTGTTATTTCAGGAAAATTTTGAGGAATCCTATCAACGACACAAACAGCATTTGCAACTGCTTTCCCGTGGCGATAGCAATATTCGGTGGATATTAAAAGCGCCTTATCATTTACCGAATTTAAGAGAGCTATCGAAAGTGTATCCTGATGCAAGCATCATTCACACACATCGTGATGTGGTAGACACGGTTACTTCCACCTGTAGTTTGTATTCTGTATTTCGTAGCACCTTTTCTGACGAAGTTGATCCAGCTTTGGTTGGCGAGCAACAGGTGAGTGTGCTTTCTCGTTGGTTTAATGATGCAGTAGCGGCGAGAAAGGAAATTGAAAGCAATGGTATAAAAGTGATTGATGTGTATTTCAAAGATATGGTTTCTGATACCGAAGGCACCTTGAAAAAGATTTACGATAAGTTGGATATGAATCTCAGTGAAGAAGGGCTTTCAGCTATGACGAATTGGCTGGGCAGTAATCAGCGTGGAAAGCATGGCGCTCACCAATATAGTGCAGAGGAATTTAATCTAAACCCTGAAAAGGTTCGTGACAGTATGGGTGCGTATCTAGATGCCTTTTGGTCTGCATAGAAAATGAAAGAGTTTAATAAACCGTTAATGTTTAGCGAATATCCTTTGTTTACCTGTACACCAAAAGGGTTTCAGGGTAATTTTAAACTTCCTATATGCTTAGGTGTCCACTTGAACTAATGAAAACCTGGAGATAATAAGATGAAGAAATTCTACCTATCAATGTTAACGGTATTAACTATTTTAGTATCAACTACTGTACTTGCTGAAGTTACCGGTAGAGGAGATAGCGAAGGGGAAGCGAGAGCAGATGCTAAATCCACTGCTCGTACTGTTTGTAGGGATTATGTGAATTATTCAAAGGCTGTTAACTTTGAAATTGATTGTTATCCAAAAGGCTCTCGCTGGGAGTGTGTAGCTGAATACGATTGCGAGTAAGTATTCTGGAAGGTGTTGAATAATGTCTGAACTGGAAAGGATGTTATTCAGCACTATACTTAAAGCAAGGTTAGCTAGGATTTTTTGATTCCATTTCGAGTGAATGCGGTAGAGCGACGCAGGAAGCCAAAGCCGAGAAATTTCTTTCTAGATTCCTCCGCTACGCGTTCGGAATGACAAGAAGATTTACCCGCTACGCGATCGGAATGGCAGAAAAAAAAGAATAACAAGACACTGGATTCCCGCCTTGGCCCAGACCACCCTCTCTTGCTTCGCAATTCACCTTGTCGCGGGAATGACATAAAAAAGAATGACAAAAATTCTATTCTTCAATCACCGCAATAGGTTTTCTTTCTAGCAATTCAGGCAATCGATTTGGTTTCGGAACATTATCTTTTCTTAATAATTCCCAATGACCAAATGAAAAAGGTGTGACATTAAATAAGTCGCACAGATGTGCGCCTAGCCTTGCTAACCACCCAGGAATTTTTATACACACGGCCGTTTTTTTAGTATCCCTGAATCGTAATCCCAGAATGTATTCTGAAAAGTTGTAAGCACTAATGCCGCCCAGTTCAAATTCTCTGGATTGTTCCAGTTTTAATTGCACTGAACTCTTAAGACATAAATTAGTAAGTGCTTCACCTAAATCATTTACATTCAAGGCGGCAATTTTCCCAAGTGCATCGGCGGGTGCAACAAACACAGGAAGTAGTGCGATTCCTCGTAACCATGCAGCGCCATAACCGCCTTCGCCATCGAGCAAGGAAGGGCGGGCAATAATCCAGTTAGCGGTAGTTTGTTTAATCGCTTCTTCGCCTTTTAATTTTGAGCTTAGGAATCCACTTTTGTTTTGATTGTTCAAGCCAAGCGCTGATACGTGAATGAAACGAATGTTCTTTTCTGCACAGGCATTAGACAGTGCTAATGGTGCTAGGTGATGCACTTTGTCGTAAGTGGCTTTACCGCTAGGTCTTAAGATGCCCACACAGTTAAGGACAATATCGATGTTTTCCAGAATCGGTAGCCAGTCTTGTGGATTCAGTAGGGTTTCGAAATGAACTTCTGTATAGCTCAGCTTGGGCAGGTGGCTGAATTGTTCGGGAGTGCGTGAGCCAATGGTAAGCAGGCAATCACAGGCTTGAAGTGCTAATACGGCATGTCGACCGATGAATCCGGTTCCCCCCAAAACAAGTATGCGTTTTTTTACTTGGGTCATGGCCAGAATGTAGCGTAAAAGTGAGCATTCAACGTACGCTTAACAGTATAGCAATGATGTCTTGTTTGGGATACATGAAGCTCTATATAGCGTGCTTCAAACCTTGTTATTTTGTTAGACTGAGCTCATTCTGACGATTAAAAGACTAACGATAAAAAAATAACAATCAGGATGATTACCATGAATCGCTACCTTGTTCTTACCCTCGTTTTGTTCCTTTCTATTCCTTCGCTTGTGTTGGCTGCTGATCGAAAAGTTGATGCACCAGATGCGCTTGAAAACTGGTATGGCTGGATAGTGCATAAGCATCCTGAGTTAAGCTGTAGCCCGGGCTTTACAGATTCAAGCCGTCAGTGCCAATGGCGTTCTCCCTTAAAGATTGTTGTATCAGGGAAAAATATTTCCTTCTATCAAAAAGTTACCCTTGAGAAAGCCGATTGGCTTGTATTGCCGGGTGAAGAAAAAGCCTGGCCGAAGGAGGTGAGGGTAAATAGAAGTTTAGGTAAAGTGATGCGACGTTCGGATGTGCCTGCTTTGTTTCTTGAGCCAGGTGAATATGAACTTCAGGGAAAAATAGAAACCACTGAAGCGCCTTTGTCGCTACGACTTCCTCCGTCTTTTACTTTCGTTGACTTAGTGATTGATGGCAAGGTGATTACGAATCCGGCGATAGATAATCAGTCACTTTTATTAAATCAGGCGAATGTGAAAGCGCCGAAAACCTCTGATGCTTTAGATATTCAGGTTTTTCGTTTGATTAGCGATGGCAATCCGCTTTGGCTCGATACCATTATTAAATTGAATGTGTCGGGTGATCGAAGAATTCAAACACTTGGCAGAGTTTTACCAGAAGGTTTTGAATTAAGTGAAATCAAATCGAATCTGCCTTTGCGTGTGAATAAAGATGGCAACATGGAAATTCAACTGGATGCTGGCAATTATTCCATTGTGCTGAAAGCAAGACAGGTGGATAACAGCAAGGCTTTTAAAATTGAACCAAAAGATGGTTGGCCTGAGCAGGAATTGTGGAGTTTTAAACCTAATCGTTCATTCAGGATTGTGGATCTTGATGGCACACCTATTGATGGTTCGCAAACCAATATGCCGCAGGAATGGAAAGACTATACAACCTATCTGCTAAAGCCTGATCAAACTTTAGGTATTACTGAAAAAAGCAGGGGAGACAACAAACCCGATGATCATAAGTTAATGCTTTCACGAACCTTATGGTTAAATTTTGATGGCAGTAAATTTACTTCAGAAGAAAAAATCAATGGCACCCTTGGGCATCTGGATCGTTTGAGTGCACAGGAAGGTTATTCATCGGGTAGGGTGAGTGTTAATAATGAAGATGTGTTGATTACTACCGTGAATGGTGATCAGGGTATTGAAGTATTACCGGGAAAAACAAATATTATTTCTGTTGGCGAATTGCCTGGGCATGTTTTTTCAATTAACCCTTGGTCAACTTCACTTGAGTCGGCTTCCTTAACGATAAATCTTCCGCCGGGCTATCGTTTGTTTACCGTAAAAGGTGCTGATGATGTATCGAATGCTTATGTTTCCTCTTGGAATCTCTGGAGCATCTTCATCGTTATTCTATTTATTGTTTTTCTGGCAAAACAATATGGCGTGGTAGCAGCTGTATTGGGTTTGTTGTATGCCTTGGCTATTCATGATGTGAGTGGTGCACCAAGTATTATTTTGTTGTTGGTCGTGGTGGGCATTCATTTTGTAATTCAGTCGATTCCGGAAAATAAATATAAACAGATTTTGAATCGTGTTTATCAATTGGTGTTCCTGTTAGTTGTGCTTAGCTTTTTACCTTTTGCGGTGGATCAGGCGCGTTTATCTCTTTATCCACAACTGGAAAGACCGTATCAGATTATGCGAGATGTCTATCCACGTTCAGAGCCTGAAGTTTATCCCAATAAAATGGCAAAGAAAGAATTGCATGATGAATTAGACAGACTTGAAGAGGCAAAACTGGTAGCTGCTCGAGAAAGTACGAGTAAGTTAAAAAGAGATTCTTCTTTTATGTCTTCTGTTGACACATCATCAGCATATTCTCCTGCGCGATATAAGAATCGTTATCAGGAAGGCGTTGCGGTGCAGACTGGCCCTGGTATGCCTGCCTGGACATGGAACAGCGTTTCTATTCGTTGGGATGGACCAGTTGCGCTTGGGCAAACCGTGCAGTTGATGATTATGCCGCCCTGGTTAAATCGAATGCTGAACATATTGCGCATTGTGTTGTTTATTGCGCTCTTTTATGTGTTTCTGGTCAGGCAGGATATTTTCAAGATTGATTTAAAGGCTTTTGGAAAACACTCAATGCTGTTAGTCATCGCACTGTGTATGCTTTCCGTGAATGCTGAAAAAGTTTATGCCAGTGATTTCCCCAGCAATGAGTTGCTTGAAGAATATTATCAGCGTTTGAATGAAGCACCAGCCTGTGCACCTGATTGTGCTGCCTATAACTATGTAGATATTAGCGCGAACGCTAAGCAGATAAGTCTCGACATGAAAGTTGCTACCTTGGCTAAAGTGCCCGTCGCCTTACCTATCAATTTAAAAACAACACGAAGTGCTGCAATTAAGCTTGATGGAAAATCGGCCAGTGAATTGGCTGATTACAATGGCGTTGCCTATTTGCTTTTAGACAAAGGTAATCATGATCTTGAAATCAAGATAAATGTTTCTGATATGCAACAGGTGTTTTTGAATTTCATCAATGCGCCTCAGTTAGCGCGTTTTCATGGTAGGGATTGGGATGCGATTGGCATTGATAAGCAAAGTGTGCCAACAGGTCGAATTCATCTGAAAAAAATAAAAAATAAGGAAGATACAAAAGCGGGCAAACGTTTAACGCCTGATCCGATTAAGCCTTTGGTGAAAGTATCGAGGGAGTTAAATCTGGATCTGGATTGGGTGGTGGTAACGCGTGTATCGCGTGTTGCACCTGTTGTTGGCGCTATCAGTATCAGTATTCCTTTATTGCCAGGTGAGTCAGTTACCACGGCAGATGTGAAAGTAAAAGATAATCAGGCGCAACTGGATTTTTCTGCAAGCACGTATCAGCTTTCATGGACATCGGTTCTTGAAAAGAAATCGCCGATAGAACTCAGTGCGCTAGCTAGCGACGCTTACTATGAAACCTGGACATTAAACCCTTCATTAAAATGGCATGTGGCTTATGATGGTTTGCATCCTATTAAATCTGAAAACAGTATTTCCAATCTAGTGTGGTGGCCTTTGGCTGATGACAAACTGAATGTTTCTATCGATCGTCCTGCGCCTTTAGAAGGCAGTAGCAGCACCATTGATTCTGTTAAGTTGTTGTTTGAGCCAGGAAGAAGGCAGGCGAGCACTACTCTGGAGTTGGTATTCCGTTCCAGTCGAGGAAATGATTATCCGATTGTGGTTCCAGAGGGTGCGGAAGTAACAAACATCGTGATGAATAATAAGAATATTATTTTTGAAGAAGAGGGAGGCAGTATTGCCTTACCTGTTCCGCCTGGAGAAAGTTCCTTCAAGGTAGAGTGGAAAGAAGTGGGTGATTTTCAATACGTTTCCACTACACCTGAAATTAAATTACCGAATGCCAGTAATGTGAGCATTGAAACGTCGATTCCTAGAAACCGTTGGGTGCTTTGGGTAAGTGGTCCTTTAATTGGTCCAGCTATTTTATTCTGGGGCGTGTTGCTTGTGATTCTGGCGATTGGTTTTGCTTTGGGTCGTCAGTCCTGGTCACCACTTAAAAGTTGGGAATGGATGTTAATGGGCACGGGTATTGCCACCAGTTTCTGGCCGATTACCATTCTTGTGGTGGCATGGTTTGCGCTTTTTGCTTTTAGAAATAAATTCATTAATCAGGATACCAGTGTTAGTCAGTTTAAGACGGTTCAGGTGCTGCTAGGCGGTTTAACGGTTGCGATGCTTATTTCTTTGGTGATTAGTGTTTCAACAAGCTTGATGTTTGGTTCACCCGATATGCAGATTGTGGGCAATGGTTCCAATGCTTCTCAATTAAGGTGGTATCAGGATTTAATTGAAAGTACGTTGCCTGTTACTCATGTGTTTAGTGTGCCCATGTGGATTTATCAATTGTTGATGCTGTTGTGGTCAATCTGGTTATCCACTTCATTAGTGCGATGGTTGAAGTGGGGTTGGCAGAAATTTAATGAAGGCGGCATTTGGAAAGA
>JBECKS010000057.1:0-17907 GCA_040235395.1 Pseudomonadales bacterium
CCTTCAATACCCGTTGTATAAACAGGATTAACAAACAAGGCATAACGACCCGAATCAGGATGTTTGCGCACCAGAGGATGTGAACACACTTCTTCAGCAGTATCATCATAAAGTATCTTCATGGTGCGTGTTTTTGTTTCATCTTCTTTAGCTAGAATACCCTTTGGGCTATAAGCAAAGTTTGCACTGTGTGTTGCTTTCAAGGACTTTAGCAAAGACTGCATCACGGGTGACAGACTTTCAAAAGCCCGATAGTTATCAGAAAAAAGTGTATCGCCTCCAACAGGCGGAACAATCTTGGAATGTAAAATCGTTGCACTAGGCGGCGTAGGCTGAAAGCTCCAGTCAGAGTGCCATGCAGCTCCAAAATTGGTTGCTGTTTCATCGGGCTTTCTTTCAAGCTCAAGGATATGAGGGTGATTTTCCATGGGCTTGATAAAAGGATCCTTACCAAACTCACCGATTGCCTGGGTAAAATTTTCCAGCTCTTCGAATGTTAAGGGCTGTTCTGGAAAATAAACGACCGAATGTTTATACCAGGCATTTTTTATTTCATCGATTTCTGAAGCGCTTAGAGCACTTAACTTGCAGCCAGTAATTTTTGCCCCAAAGCCATTAGCTTCTGGAATAATGTTTATCGAAGACATATCAATCTCCTGAAAAGAAATACTCGCGTATTAGCTCGGCGACCATATAAGGATTTTCCATAGGAATAAAATGTGAATATTCCTGAAACTGTAAATCTGTTGCGTTCTTGAAATATTTGTATAGTTCAGGATTGGTTGGCGATGGTTCAAAACTGAACGCGGCATCTTCACTATTACGCCCGCGCGCCCTGACGATATGCACAGGGAAATCAATATTGGGTATTACTTTGTACGCACCTTCAGAATCAGGCGTGAAATAAATATTGGCTTCCAGTCTGGGTGGGCAATTTAGCCCATCTTCACCCAATGCATAATCACAATAATCCCTTAGTACATTTTCATTCCACAAACTGAAAGGTTTTTTATTGCGATAATTTTCAAACATCTCGTCGGCGGAAAGCCAATTATTCCTGCGTTTTGCGACGGGATGCTCCATGCCTTCTGGAATTAATTCTTTCATACGCGGCATATCCGCAGAAAAAATAACAGGATCAATGGCAAGTATCTGTGCATAGCGCGAAGGGTTATGGCCTGCAGCACGAATCTGCAAATGAGCTCCCATGGAATGACCCACACCATAAATATTGTTCAGGTCGAGGGCTTCAATCACCTCAAGCAAATCGTCGGTAAAATCTTCCCAGGAAAACGGTGGCTCAAGGTTAGAGCTTAAACCATGACAACGGGTATCCAGTAAAATAACTCTACGCTCGGGAAACTGCCTGACAACTTCATCCCAACAACGTGCATGAAAACCCGTTGCATGGGTGAAAAGCAAAGGTTGATCTTGAAATTCGGGTGAACCTTTTTGTTGATAAACAGCAACTCTGCCCTTTTTCTCTGCAGGTCGGTTTTTACCTACTTCAATGAAGCTTGTTTCATACATGAGTTCATCCATGCGCGCTAGACTTCTAGTGCAAGACGTGTTGCCTGATCAATAGCACGTTTTGCATCAAGCTCTGCCGCAACATCAGCTCCACCAACTAAAGTTACTTTCTTACCTGCATCTTCAAGTGGCTTTTGCAATTCACGTAAAGGATCCTGACCTGCACAGATAATGATGGAATCTACATCAAGAACCACAGGTTTATTGTCAATCAATACATGCAAACCCTGGTCATCAATGCGCTCATAACTCACACCCGGATACATTTTTACACCTCGCTGTTCCATCATGATGCGATGGGTCCAACCAGTGGTTCTTCCCAAACCTTTTCCTACGAAAGAAGTTTTACGTTGTAACAAATATACTTCTCTGCCTGATGTTGGTATATGTGTTTCCACACCCGCAACCCCACCACGAGGATGATGCTCAAAATCAATTCCCCATTCCTGAGCAAAGGTTTCTCGTGTTAATTCAACACCATGCTTATGCAAAATGTATTCACACACATCAAAACCAATACCACCCGCACCAATCACGGCAACCTTCTGGCCAACTGGTTTCTTATCTAACAAACATTCCAGATAAGACATGACTTTAGGGTGCTCGATGCCTTTTATGTCTGGAGTACGTGGGGCAATGCCTGTTGCAAGAATGATTTCATCAAAATCACTTTTTGCAAGCTCATCTACCGTCACTCGATGATTCAACTTGAGGTTTACACCAAGAAGTTCAATTTCTTTGCCAAAGTAGCGAAGGGTTTCTCCAAACTCATCCTTACCAGGAATACGTTTAGCAATATTGAACTGCCCACCAATTTTATCACTGGCTTCAAAAAGTGTGACATCATGACCGCGCTCAGCTGCTGTGGTTGAATAGGCCATACCAGCAGGACCAGCGCCCACCACTGCAATTTTCTTTTTAGTCTTTGCTGTGGTTTTTACCATAAGTGTTTCGTTACAAGCGTAAGGATTCACCAGGCAACTGACCATCTTTCCGCCAAAAGCATGGTCCATACATGCCTGATTACAAGCGATGCAGGTATTGATTTCATCTTCACGGCCTTCCAGTGATTTTTTAACCAGCTCTGGATCAGCGAGCATCGGGCGTGCCATGGAACAGATATCAGCGTCACCTTCACTTAATACCTGCTCTGCCACTTCAGGCATATTGATGCGATTACTGGTAATCATGGGAACCTTCAAGTGCTTGCGAAGTTTTGCAGTCACTTTGGTAAAAGCGGCACGAGGTACCATGGTAGCTAAAGTAGGCACACGTGCTTCATGCCAGGTAAAGTGCGTGCTAATAATATCAACACCAATGGCTTCCATGCGCTTGGCAAGCTCAAGGGTTTCTTCAAAGGTGCTGCCTTGCTCAAGCATTTCCATGGCCGCAAGACGATAAACAACAATAAAATCTTTTCCTACGGCTTCACGAACAGCAGTCATCACTTCAATTGGAAAACGCATACGGTTTTCATAGGAACCGCCGTATTCATCATCACGCTGATTGGTAAACTCTAAAAGAAAAGTACTTAATAAATATCCAGCAGAACCAATTACTTCAACGCCATCGTAGCCTGCTTTTTTCGCCATGAGCGCACTATTAGCAAAATCCTGAATATGTTTCTGAATATCTTCCTTGCTCATTTCTTTTGGCGTGATTGGGCTTATTCGCGATTTAATCGCAGAAGGTGCAACTGCTCCTTCGTGATACACATAACGGCCACTGTGGAGAATCTGCATGCAGATTTTACAATCAGGCGCAGCTTTATGAACCGCGTCAGTCACAATGCGATGATGCTTTGCATCTTCTTCTGTTGCCATTTTGGCACCACCTGGAAAAGGATTGCCTTCATCGTTTGGCGAAATACCACCAGTAATGATCATGCCCACGCCACCTCTTGCTCGTGCAGCGAAATATTCAGCCATGCGTTCAAAACCATTTTCTGCTTCTTCCAGAAAAGTATGCATGGAACCCATTAAGGCTCTGTTCTTTAATTGGGTATGACCTAAATCCAAAGGACTAAATAAGTGAGGATATTTTTCTTTTCCTGGTTGAGGTGTATTCATTTTCTATTTCCTAATCAGCTAAACATTAAAATATTACAGGGCCTGCACTTGTACTGGGACGCCATTACATACGGCTAGACCTGTTAAGGGTTCAAAAAATTCATCATCTGTTAAATCATTGACACTGGCGCCAGCATATTGAGAAGCTACCGATAAGTGCACGCCTTTTCTACCATGACCCCAGCCATGCGGGATACTGACAACTCCGGGTTTTATCCCTTCACTTATTTCAATTTTCATGCGCACTTCGCCCACCCGGCTACGAATCAGAACCTCGCTACCTTCTTCCAAATTACGCACTTTTGCATCATTGTTATGCATTATCAGCGTGCATCGGTCTTTACCTTTCACCAGGCGATAGCTGTTATGCAGCCATGAATTATTACTTCTAATATGACGGCGACCAATTAATAGCAAATCAAACTCTCTCTCGCCTATATCGCTTTCCATTTGAGCAGTAAGTCGATTGATTTCATTCTTCAGGTATTCTGGATTCAAATTTACTTTTTTATTTTTGGTGTTAAGGCGGTCTGGCATCATCGGAACCATTGCCCCAATATCAATACCATGTTGTTTATATTTTATTTTCTTCAGATTCAAACCACCCATCACAGGAAAGGCATATTTTCCATAAGGGCCTGATTCAAGAAAGGCATTGACTGCATGATTGGAACGTAAAGTCTTTTCAAACTGTTTCACTACAGGTCGCCATAGATGACCAATCACTGGTAAGCGTTCTGATGACAAGGTTTTATTCAGGGTATCAAGCATGACAGGCTTTCTTCCATAGGGCCCCATCTTGATCATAAGATTCAACATACCTTCGTCACCTAACCAATTCATGTAACGCCGCGTTAATTCCACATTCAACTGCTTCCATCGTCCTGGGCTCAAACGTTTATTAATCCGGCTGGTCAGCTCTAGATAACTCTGCCATTCGTGATAACTGCCTTCAGGTTTTTCAAATAGTGCTGGCGAAAATTTCGCACTATGTCTGATGGCAACAATTTGTAGCACCAAATCGTAATGACAATGCTCTAACACCGACGTAGGAGGAATAATCAAATCGGCGTATTGCGTGGTTTCGTTAATGTACATATCGAAACTCAACATAAACTCTAAACCCTGTAAGGCTTTTTCAAGTTTCTTGCCGTTTGGCACAGAAATTACAGGATTACCTGCGCAAGTCACAAAAGCCTTTATTTGCCCTTCGCCTTCTTCAAGCATTTCATCAGCGATGGTCACAGCAGGAAATTCACCTGCCATGCTAGGTAATTTTCTTACCCTGCTTTTTTTTGTATCGAAACTATTTACATCAGCTGAAAGTGCGCCTAAACCAACAATATCAATGGCAGGTTTCGGAAACATCATGCCGCCTTCAACATCAAGATTATTGGTAATGATATTAAGGGTGTAAGCAAGCCAGCTACACAAGGAACCATATTCCTGAATGCAAGTTCCTAAACGCGCATAAAGTGCAGCGTGTTCTTTAGTCGCAAGATCAATGGCCAGTTCACGAATAATATTTGCAGAAATTCCTACTTCATCAGCGACTTTTTCTGGAAGAAACGGAAGACAGATTCCCTTAAGCACATTCATGTTTTCAACAGGAATATGGCCCGTATTTTCCAAGCCATTTTCAAAAATGGCATTCATCATTGCTAATAAAAACAACGCATCTTTTCCTGGTGTAATGTAATGATGTTCTGAAGCAATCTCAGAGGTTTCAGTAAAACGTGGATCTATACAAATCAGCTTGCCATCTTTCCTCTTCTTAATGCCCGATAATTTTTTCTTGATATCAGGCCCACACATGAAACTGCCACCCGAGGCAACGGGGTTTGCTCCAAGTACAATCAGGTAATGGCATCGATCAACATCGGGAACAGGAAATAATGCTGCATTACCAAACAGTTTCATGGCTGCCAACATATGTGGCAATTGATCCACTGAGGTGGCGCTGTAACGATTACTGGTGCCAAGCGCATCGGTTAATCCTTTCAGGAACATTACATTGCCATGATTATGTGCCGTTGGATTACCCACATACAAACCCACTGCATCTTTACCAAAGGCAAAACGAATATCGGTAAGTTTTTCGGCAGCAATATCAAAAGCTCTTTCCCAGGAAATCTTTTCCCAACCATTTTCAGTTTTTAATACAGGCTGCCTTAAACGATCCGGATCCTCATGCAAATCCTGTAGCGCTGTTGCCTTTGGGCAAATATAACCCTTACTAACGGGATCATTCTTATCACCTTTTATGGCAAGCACCTTGTCACCTTGATAAGTGATTTCAACACCACACATGGCATCGCAGATATTGCAGGCACGATAATGTTTTTTCACTGGAATTTCCTGACCCATAAATGCACCCTAGTGTTTCAATTGTTTCTCAAAAAGCGCTACGACTTTTTGCATCGCCTGATAAGTGGGATGATTTTCTTCGTCAACAAAATCTCGTGTTAAAACCGAATGAGCAATGCGTTTATTGCCATGGGGATTACCTGGCGAAGAATCAATATTCACGCCCTCAAAACGGTCACCAAAAGTTTCTTTCAAAAACTTGAAACGATCATTCGGTGACATAATGTCGTGGGAAAACTTTACCCCAAGTAAACAGATATCATGATCTTCCATATGTTGTTTGATTTTTGGAAGATCCCCCCTATTAACATCAATATCACGTCTTAGTTTTTTGTTCAGACCAAAAGGCATCGAAGGTTGTGATAACACGGGGGCAATGACACATTCATCAACCATCATTGCCAAAGCAAAACCACCACTGAAACACATACCTACCGCACCAACACCTGGGCCTCCACAAGTAGCGTGGGCATGACGAGCAAGCGCTCTTAACCACGAAGCAATAGGTGCCTCTTTACCAAAAGCAAAACGGTTGAACTCTTTTGATATACAAAGCTTAGCCATACTGCTTGCTTCGTAAGCTGGGCTAAGTTTTCTACCGGGTTCACCCACAAGTGATGGAAGATAGGTGGTAAACCCTGAATTGTTTAAACGACGGGCAAAATCAAAAACTTTATCGTAAATGCCAGGTATTTCATGAATAACGATAACGGCAGGCCCAGAACCTGATTTATAAACAACCCTTTCTAAACCATCACTCTCAAAACTACCCGGCTGAAATTCTTCATAGCCTTTAATTTGAGGAGAACGTGCGCTTAACTTTTGTTGCCATTCGCTCATAACTTCCTCCCAGATTTTTTTATTTCAGAAATCCTTAATAACTCGCTGACGTTATTTTTTTCAATATTATTATTTTTAACTATCTATTTTTCCCCAGGAATCACGCAGGGTCACGATACGGTTAAATACAAGTTTGCTTGCACTACTGTGTTTAGTATCCAGACAGAAATATCCTTCTCGTTCAAATTGGAAACGGTCTTCCACAGCAGCATCCTTCATATTCTTTTCAACACGTGCATTTTTCAAAACAACGAGTGATTGTGGATTAATAAAATCCAGAAAAGTCTTTCCGTCTTTGTTTCTATCTGGCTTCGCTTCAGTAAACAAACGGTCATATAAACGCACCTCTGCTTCCATTGATGCACTTTCAGAAACCCAATGAATGACACCACGGATTTTTCTTCCTTCTGGATTCACACCCAAAGTATCGGGATCATAGGTACAACGTAGCTCTACAATTTCATCTTTGTCATTCTTGATAGCTTGATGGCATTTAATTACATAGCCATTGCGTAAACGCACTTCGCCATCCAACACTAGTCTTTTATATTTCTTATTGGCTTCTTCACGAAAATCATCAGCATCAATAAAAATTTCACGACTCATGAAAATTTCACGCGAACCCATACTCTCGTCTTTTGGATGGTTGGGTGCCTGTAATCCTTCCAGTTTATTTTCAGGATAATTCTCAATCACCACTTTAAGTGGATTCAAGACACCCATGGTTCGTTTAGCAGTATTTTCAAGCTCTTCACGAATACAGACTTCAAGCGCGCTCATCTCCATGGAGTTTTCACTTTTACTCACACCCGCTCTTTTCACAAATTCACGCAAAGCGGCTGCCGGATAACCACGGCGACGCATTCCCGAAATAGTTGGCATGCGTGGATCATCCCAATCCTCAACATGCTTTTCTTCAATTAACTGAAGTAATTTTCTTTTGCTGGTAATGGTGTAAGCCAATTCCAGTCGTGAAAATTCAATCTGCTGTGGCTTACAAGGTGTATCAACTTTATTAACAAACCAGTCATATAAAGGTCGATGATCTTCAAATTCGAGTGAACAGAGGGAATGCGTAATACCTTCAACTGCATCAGACAAACAGTGAGTGAAATCATACATAGGATAAATGCACCATTTATCTCCTGTCTGATGATGATGTACTTTACGAATACGATAGATAATAGGATCACGCATATTGATATTAGGTGACGCCATATCAATTTTTGCACGCAAGACATGAGCACCATCATCGAACTCGCCATTTTTCATGCGTGTGAACAAATCCAGATTCTCTTCAATAGAACGAGTGCGGTGTGGACTATCTTTTCCAGCCTCAGTAAGCGTTCCCCGGTATTCCCTTGCTTCATCAGCACTAAGCGAACACACATATGCATCGCCTTGTTTAATTAACTGAACAGCAAAGTCATAAAGCTGATCGAAATAATCACTGGCAAAATGCACGTCACCAAACCATTTCCAACCAAGCCATTCAATATCAGCCTTGATGGCATTTACAAAATGCTCACTCTCTTTTTCAGGGTTGGTATCGTCGAAGCGCAGATTGCAGTGACCTTTGTAATCCTTTGCCAGACCAAAATTGATACACACCGCCTTACAGTGGCCTATATGCAGGTAACCATTTGGTTCGGGCGGGAAGCGGGTATGTACTTTTCCACCATTCTTTCCCTGAGCAATATCTGCCTCAATAATCTTGCGAATAAAATGACTCGGCTGGCTATTTTCAGGTAGGTCTTGATGACTCATGGATTCTATCTACTTCAAATGTCTGGGAGTTAGAGTATTATTCTTCAAAGCGCGCCATATAAGGGTTTCAGGCGTGCTGAAAGCCATGAAGTTTACTTGGGAATCCGTTAACATGCCATTTTTCGACAGGGGAATTCCGCAGAATTTAAGTTCATGAACTTCAATGAAAAACTTATTCGGGCACAGAGCAAAAATCACAGCCTTGTCTGTGTTGGACTAGATCCTGATATCCAACGCCTACCTCAGGTCTGCCTTCAAGAATCCAAGCCTATTCTAGGCTTTAATACAGCAATTATTGATGCCTGTGCTGATATGGTCTGCGCCTTTAAACCACAGATAGCCTACTATTCAGCTGAAGCAGCCGAAGGCCAACTTGAAGCCACCATTGAACATATTCATAGCAAACATGCAGACATACCCGTAATTCTGGACGCCAAGCGCGGCGATATTGGTGCCACCGCCAAACAATATGCCCGGGAAGCTTTCGAACGTTATAAAGCCGATGCCCTTACCGTAAACCCCTACATGGGTTTTGATACCATCGAGCCTTATCTGGAATATAGTGATAAAGGTGTAATCATTCTTTGCCACACCTCCAACCCTGGAGCAGCTCTCTTACAGGAAAAAGCGGTAAGTGGTGAGGGTTACCTGCTGTTTGAATATGTTGCTAGCGAGGCCAAAAAACTTTTTGACCAAGGTGCACAGATTTCTTTAGTGGTTGGCGCAACGGTTCCAAACGAGTTAAAAATGGTACGTGATATTGTGGGCGACATGCCCTTACTTGTTCCTGGTATTGGTGCACAAGGTGGCGACCTTAAGGCAACCCTTGAAAATGGTTTAGGAAAAGAAAGCCCTGCATTAATTCTTAATAACTCTCGCGCGATTATTTTTGCAGATAGCAGTGAAAACTTTGCCCAAGGTGCGAAGCAGGCATGCACCTTAATGCGAAACGAAATCAACGATTTACTGGCTTGAATATTACGCCTTAAAGGCTACAACTTTTTTATTCCACCCCTCTTGAGTTGTTAGACCACTCACAATTATGATTCGCGAAATCAGCCTCATTAAAAAGGTGTTTTGCGATGCTCGTTATTCCAACTTTTCTAGACAAAAGCCCTATTCATGGTTTTGGTGTATTTGCTAAAGAAGCCGTCAGCAAGGGAACCGTACTATGGAAGTTCCATCCCCTATTCGATATCGTATTTTCCGAGGCAGAATTCGAAGCCCTACCTAGCTCTGCTCGCGAGGAACTGGAAATTCATCTTTACCAACCCGAAGTAGGCGGAGACCTGTATTACGAATCCACCATGGGTAAGTACATGAACCATTCCCGTGATCCTAATGTAGACTTTTCTGAAACAGGTCTTGGTGTGGCTACTCGTGACATTTCTGCCGGTGAAGAACTCTTATGTGATTATCGACACTTTATGGGTGACTATTCACACATTGACTATCTTTAGGAAAAACTTTTAATCCCTGTAAGCAAAGTTACACTCGTGTATCACTTAGCAACACACCACTGATTACGTCCTTGTGCTTTTGCTTTATATAAAGCCGCATCAGCTTTTTTAATGGCGTCTTCCCAGTCCTCATCGACCAAGCCAGGTGTTTCTACATAAAGCCCCATGCTCAAGCTTACAAAGCTTGAAACCTGTGACTTTTCATGAGGAATTTGTTTTTGTTCAAGATGTTTCTGAATTTTTTGCATCACTTCAACTGCATGCTCTTCATTGGTATCAGGTAAAACAAGTACAAATTCTTCTCCACCATAACGGCAAACGATATCACCACCCCGCTTTACCGAATCCTTTAAAGTCTCGGCAACCTGCTGTAATGCAATATCTCCAGCTTCATGACCATAAAAATCGTTATATTGTTTGAAGTAATCAATATCTATAAAAAGAATCGAAAGCACTTCCTTGGAACGTTTTCCTCGTGACCATTCATGCTCAAGCATTTCGTTAAGATGTCTACGATTATTTAGACCCGTGAGATAATCGGTACGACTCATGTCTTCAACTTTTTTATAAAGGGATTCAATGCGTTTATTCTCAATGAGTAGTAACTGTTCCTGCAGGAAAACGGTTCTAGCCCAATATTCAATTAGATAGCAAACGCTGGCACCCACAACAGCTGATGATAAAAAGTAACCAGAAAATACTAGCCAGTTAATTTCATAAGCAATGTAGAAACTTCCTATGATGCTAAGCAAGCAGGCAAAAGCAGCGCCCATTAAAGCCATCTTGAGACGAAGTTTGAGAAGAGTGAAATGACCAAACATAAACAGGCTAATGCCGAATTTGGCCAGCATTGAAAAATCAGGATCTTCTACGGTAGTCATACCATAACTCACAACAACAATTGCAAGTGCGCCACCAAAGGTTGAGAAAATTTCTGTAAATGGATCAAATCGTGAGTTATGACTGTCGATTATCCTTATCACAAGACCAATAAATAAAAACAACATGATCCATGGAAATACGCCAAGGGTTTCAAAAGGAACAACAAGTAAAAGGACGACTGAAAAACCCACATACATCGCCAGAAGGTTAATACCATTCTCCTGAAGGTTTACACGCATTTGCCTTGAATTTTCTTCAATAAACCCTTTCTCTAACTCCTTAGGCAAACGCATTCTCTGAATGGGACGACCATTCATGATCTGGTCTATTTGTTCCTGTTTTCCCTTTAATTCCAGCTCAAGAGAATCATCTAGCATTATTATTCACCAAATTCCTTTTACAAAATGAATCGACTTCTTATCAATCCTGTTTAAAAACTAGCGACCTTGATCCCAAGGTACGTCGCCCTGCTCAATTGCTGAAAGTAAATACTCAATAAAACTATCAAGCTTAGGAGAAAAGTTTTTCTTCCCCGGATACAGCAAAGACATTTCAATGGTACATTCCACAGAAGGAAGAACCTGAACTAATTCGCCTTCTTCCAGCGCATCAAGCAAACCACCTTTGGGTAAAAAGCAGATGCCCACACCATCAATTGCTAAACGTTTTAACATGATGGGGTCATTTCCGGCATATCGCGCTGGCAATGGAAATGGAACTTTCCCGTCATCAGTGTCACACACAAAAGGCAGCACTTCGTATTTCAAACCGATATGCTTTTCCAGATCATCAATCGTTAAGGGTTCACCAAATGCTTCAAGATATTGTTTGCTCGCGCAAAGAATTAACTTATCTGAGCCCAAGACCCTAATCACATTATTGGAATCTGGCACTTTACCCAGAACAATCGCACAATCGTAGCCATCATCAATTAAAGCCAGGTCATCAATGTAACGATGCACCTGCACATTCATTTTTCTATAACGATTCAGGTACCCCGATAAAAGTTGCGAGGTAAATTTGGAATCCATGCTAATCGGTGTCGCCAGTTTCAAGGTACCGCTAGGTTCACTACTAGCATTCTGAACAACTTCGTCTGCTCGCAAAGCTGCATCAAGCATCTCTCGACAGTGCACATAATATTGTTCACCTAGTTCAGTTAAATGGATGTGACGAGTAGAACGCTGAATGAGTCGCACACCAAGGCGTTCTTCAAGGTTGGTCATTTTTCGGCTAACCGTTGATAAAGGAACACCTGATTTTTTTGCTGCTGGTGTAAAGCCGCCTGATTCAACCACATGGGTAAAGAGAACCATCTCATTCAGGTCCATTCCGGTTCCCTTGTTAGCATTCGTAGATGGCAAGGCCTTCAGAAGGGTCTGTTTTTTATTATTGCTACTCATAATGACAGCCTCTATATAAACAATATTAGCTTGTTAAATTTAAGGGATCCATTTTAACTTCATCAAATGATACTGACTTAGCTAACAATGTATTTATCTTATCGTTATTTTCTAACAGACAGTCACCCGTAAGATAAATTTGCATAACACCATTCTTAGCATCAGGACTTGCCAGTAAATTTTCCTGATTTAACTTCTGCTCTACCCAGGATGCTATCGCCTCACTGGTATCAATAATAGTGACAGGCTGATTGATTGCCATTTCCAGCTCATTTTTAAGAAAATTAAAGTGAGTACATCCTAGAAGCAAGATGTCAAAAGGATTCGTTAACGAAGCGATTAACTCATTAATAACTTTCTGACGATGCTCCTTATCTTTCTCCTGCCAAGCCTCTTCAACGAGATAAACCAACTCAGGTGCTGGCAAGTTGTAAACCGGTTTGTCATTAGTAAAACTCTTGATAAGGTGTTTGAAGTTTTCACTCCCCAATGTCAGCTCCGTAGCAAGCACTACGATTCCTTCTTTTGCCTGTTTCGCTGCAGGTTTAATACCCGGCTCCGTTCCGAAGAACAAAAAAGGGAACTGCTTTCTCAAATAACTGATAGAAGCTGCCGTAGCACTATTACAGGCAAGTACGACTGCTTTTATTTCGTGCTGTTCTGAAAGTACCTGAATAAGCTGTTCACAACGCAAGCAAATTTCATCAGCTGATTTTTCTCCATAAGGTAAAAACTGATAATCGGCTAGATAAATAAATTTTTCCTCGGGCAAACGTTTTAATAAGGCATTGAGAATGGATAAGCCCCCCACACCGGAATCCATCACCAGAACTGCTGAATTATTTTTTCTTACCATCGTCATTTATCTATAAACTATTAAAAGCTATCTTGCTTTCCACTCCTCAAGAACTTTCATACGAAAAGACACATCATTGAATTTCAAGACCACACCATCTTCCATAATGTATTCAATAATAAGGTTTTCACTAATGGACTCGCCTTCCAAGAGCATTTTTTCATTTATCATCACCTTGCGATTGCGCGATGCACTGGAAAAAATATGTGTCGTTACTCTTAAGTCAGGGAGCGCATGCTGGATACTATTATCAAGCTCAGCAATGGATGGGTAATCCTCCCAAACAGGTTCATCGACTTCCGGTTCTATTTCGCTCTCAGCAACATCCTTATCTTCATCAATTGCACTTTCATCAATATTTTCATCTTCAAACAGGCCTTCATATTCCTGTTTTAAACTTTCATTTTTAAGTGCATCCTGTTGTATCTGTTGCTGTAATTGTTCTCTTCTTTCCTGACTCGGCCGAATGATTTCTAAACCATTCGCATCTACCTCGTTATCAATCGAGTCATTTCTTGAAACATAATCATTATTTTCTTCTACATCAGAATCTTGCACTTCATTTATGGGCTGGATTCTTCGCTCATCCTGAATCTGTCGTTTAAGCATCTGAAGTTCATTCACTTTTGCCTCATGGAGTTTCTTTTCAAGCACTAGTTTTTCCTGAGCAACTTTCTGCTCCTGACTAGCCAGATAAATGTAGAAGAACCCAGCGCCAGAAAGCAATATGACAACAACCAAAGTAACAGCAATAAGTAACCAGTTCCTGTAATCAATACCGCGATGCAACACCTCATGATTACTTGAAATGTCTGGCGTTTTTCCTAGATTTCTTTCTTGCTCTGATTTCTTTAATGCATCAAGTATATAAGACATTATTAATTACCCTGCCTCGCTCTGGAAAATACTCCCTGTAAACGCGGGACATCCTGATTGGAAATTGTATTCATATACATAATGGTTTTTAATCCAATCTTACCATCAGGTGTAATACCTGCTTCAGACTGAAGGACTTTAATCTGCTCAGCCATTTGCTTGCTATATATGCCATTTACTTTGCCTTGAGGATAGCCCAATAAGCGCAGACTATCCTGCACCCAATAAACCAGATTATTTCTATCTCCAACATTCAACACCTGTCCATTCCAGCTATCAGGTACAGAAACCCAGGTATAAAATTCACCTAACCAGATTTTTTCCATTTGATGAAACGAAATACTTTGCTGTTCTTCTGCAAATTGCAAAAGCAGCTGCTCATCTTTAACACCTAGAAGCAAAGCATAATAACGATCGCCCTGCTCTGAAATCAGTTTGAGAATTGCCGGCCTTCCAAGCTTTAATAACAAACCCATATTCGCCTGTTCATTAAAACAACGAAGCCCTTGTTGCAAAGCGAACTTGCAAAAACTATTGGGCCCATCTATGGCTTCGTAGCTCTCACTTTGAAAATGCCATAGTTCGGCAAGGCTATAGGCCGCACTCGTAAAATCGTTCATGAATATATGCATATCGCCATCAGAAAAGGAAAATGCTTCTGGGTTTTCCTCAAAACCGAATCCAACACTGTAATCTGAACTATCTGTAAAATCAGACTTAGATGATGGCTGTTTTAGTTGCTGTTGATTAAGCCAGGTATTAGTAAAAATACTTTCTTCAAAAGCACTTGGTTTGAACAACACAAATAATCCAATAATCAGCATGAGAAACAGTACGCCTATCATCAACATAATTGTCATAGGCATCTTACTGTTTACGGCTCCTTCACCCTGTAGTTCCTCTGCTGCTTTTTTAAGAACTCTACTGTTCACTGAATGCAAGTTACTGGCATAGGCGCCTAATAAAGCCCTATCAGCTATAAGATTTATAACGCGAGGCACACCGCCACTAATTCGGTAAATGTCCTTTTTTATATTTTGCGGGAAAGGGTCAAACTTACTACCCGCAATACTTAAGCGGTGGAGAATATATTGCTCTGTTTCTTTTGCAGACAAGGTCTTGAGATGAAAGCGAGCAGTAACACGTTGAGATAGCTGCCTCATGGAATCCTGATTGAGAATATCCAGAAACTCAGGTTGCGCTAGTAATATAATTTGCAGAAGTTTCTTTTCATTGGTTTCAAGATTGGTTAACAAGCGAAGTTGTTCTAAAACTTCTTCTGAAAGGTTCTGCGCTTCCTCAATAATGACAAGCGTGCTTCTACCTTTAGCATGGTTTTCCAGAAGAAAAGTATTTAAGGCATCGACAAGCGTTTTTACTGTTGCCTGCTCTGCATAGTTGATACCCAGCTCATCACAGATACTCGCTAACAATTCAATCACTTCTAGCTTGGGATTCAGGATAAAGGCGATATCAACGTTTTCAGGAATCTGTTCTAGAAAACAACGGCAAACAGTTGTTTTTCCAGAGCCTACTTCACCCGTTAGCACTACAAACGCACCACTACTTTGTATGCCATATAGCAAATGCGCCAATGCCTCCTTGTGCTTATCACTCATAAACAGGAAGCGCGGGTCTGGCGCGATAGAAAAAGGATCCTTGTTAAACTGGAAATAATCCTTATACATCCTTATTCACTCATCATGTATTTTGACAGTTCTCGTGTGTTAACGATGTTGCAGGATTCTTCCCTGTCATCAAAAAGGATTTTTAGTTCACCTGACTGAATCTGTAAAAAAATATCATTAACTTTTTTATCGAGTTCAATTTCATATTCACCATAATCAGTTCCTTCACGCAAAACAAAAGATTCAATCAAGGCGATTAAGGTATCTTTTTCTAAAGAATGATAAGGAATCTCAACAACCATACTTAATCAGGCAGCCACCATGGGCGATTTAACGAATCCTTGCATGAAGCATATTGCGCAGCATAACGTTCGCCATTGGCTTTTACTTTCTTTGCAACATTGATCAGCCAAGGCTTACTTTTATATGAGCCTCGTGAAAAACCACCATGCCCTTCGTGATACGTAAGATACAGGCTATAGGTATCCCAAGCCGACACTTTATTTCTGATAGTACTTTGTTTGTAATACCAGCCAATGAATTCCATGGAGTCTCCGAATTTATCCCTATCCTTACCCCACTGCCCTGTTTGTTTCTGATAGTAATCCCAAGTCTCGTCTAGCACCTGAGCGTAACCATAGGCCGTTGAAGGTCGTGGTCCAGGGAGGAAACCCAATATTTTTTTTCTAGGTGGTTTTGCATTACCAACGAAATGTGATTCCTGATAAATCGTTGCCATCATCACGTGAATTGGGATTCCCCATTTTTCAGAAGCTTTTTTTGCATCTTTATGCCAACCCGATTTTTCACGAAAAATCTTGCAGATATTATCTGAATCACTCGGCGGTCGTGTATTACACATACTTAAAGGCAAGATCAGCACAACAAGCAGTAGTTTTGTCAGGATTTTATTTCTCTTCATTCTTTTAACCTGATTTTCATTTTCTTAAACGGCCAAACCCAAAAGGTTCATCAGTTCATCTTCAGTCATTACCTGTATGCCAAGCTCTTCTGCTTTTGTAAGCTTAGAACCTGCGGCTTCTCCTGCAACAACACAGGAAGTCTTTGCGGAAACACTGCCAGCAACCTTGGCACCCAATTTCTGTAAATGTTCTTTTGCCTCTGCGCGAGACATTTTGCTAAGGGTGCCTGTTAATACAAAGGTCTGCCCAGCTAATTTCTGTTCACTGGTATCTGGTGCTTTAATCGCTGGCCATGTAATACCAGAGTCTAACAAAAGCTGGATTAATTGTTTTGTCTGCTTGTTGGAAAAATAATCCCATATAAAAGTAGCCACTTTCGGACCTACATCCTCTACCTGTTCCAGACTTTCCTGATCAGCGCACATAAGCGCATCAAGCGTCAGGAAATGCTTCGCTAGACTTAATGCAGTGGCCTCACCAACTTCACGAATACCCAGCGCATAAATGAAACGCTGCAATGTTGTCTGTTTGCTTTTTTCGATAGCATCCAGAAGGTTCTGTGCAGATTTTTCTGCCATTCTTTCAAGCTCAACCAGTTGCTGTAAATTCAGATGATATAAATCAGCAACATTGACCAGCAAACCTTCATCAACAAGTTGTTCTACGAGCTTATCACCCAAACCATCAATATCCATGGCTTTACGACTTGCATAATGCTTAATGGATTCTTTTTGCTGAGCACCACAGGTGGTTGGCGCGGTGCACCTCAATACCGCCTCACTTTCCAGTCGCTCTACTTTTGCTCCGCAGGCTGGGCACTTTGTCGGTGCCTGAATAAGTTTTGCGTCCTTTGGACGCCTGTCTTTCACCACTGAAACCACTTTAGGTATGACATCACCCGCACGATAAATAATGACCGTGTCTTTTTCACGAATATCGAGTCGTGCAATTTCATCAAGGTTATGAAGCGTTGCATTACTCACTACGACACCACCGACATTCACAGGCGCCAACCTCGCAACGGGCGTAATGGCTCCGGTTCTACCCACCTGAAAATCGACGCTTAATAAGGTGGTCATTTCTTCCTGTGCGGGAAATTTATAAGCGATCGCCCAACGCGGTGCACGTGATACAAAGCCCAAACGGTTTTGTAGCTTGTAACTGTCAACCTTATACACTACACCATCAATTTCATAAGGGAGGCTCTCCCTTTTTTTCAGTATGTCTTGATAGTAGCCTTCACATTCCTCCACGCCCTGACTAATGCTTAACAAAGGGTTGATTCGAAATCCCCAAGCAGATAATT
>JBECKS010000067.1:0-3646 GCA_040235395.1 Pseudomonadales bacterium
TGGTCTTGAATCAAGATATTACGCACAATGTACTGAAATTCCTGTTTTGGAAATTGAGCTTGAAAATCCGGCCATGCAGGAAGCGAGTGATTGTGAGCTTGTTACACAGATAAGCTGGTAAGGTAGAAAGTTGTGAAAGTATTGTATTTCCATCAGCATTTTTCCACGCCTAAGGGTAGTGCGGGGATTCGTTCTTATGCGATGGCGAAACGCCTATTGCAAGAAGGACATCAAGTTGTGATGGTTTGTGGTTCCTACGGTATGGGAAATACAGGATTAACAACGTCTTTTAAATCTGGTGTAAGACGAGGTTACGTAGAAGGTATTGACGTTATTGAATTTGAGTTGCCTTATTCGAACCAAACCTCGTTTATCAATCGAGCGTTTTTATTCATTACTTTTGCTTTTAAAAGCATACGCGTTGCGATGAGTGAGGATTACGATTTGCTCTTTGCAACGTCCACACCTTTAACTGCTGCAATACCGGGCATCACAGCTCGTTGGTTAAGAAGAAAGCCCTTCGTATTTGAAGTAAGGGATTTGTGGCCAGAACTACCAAGAGCGATGGGTGTGATTGGTAGCCCTGTGATACTTTTTCTTTTGACTGTGCTGGAATGGGCAGCCTACAAAAGTGCTTACAAACTCATTGCCTTGTCTCCGGGCATTGAGGCAGGTATAAAAAAATATCGCAAAGATACAAAAAACATCACCATGATTCCTAATGGTTGCGATATTGATATTTTTGGAAAAAATGAGATTCAACCTTGGTATCCCGATGGCGTTCGTGAGGCAGATTTTATTGCCGTATTTACAGGCACGCATGGTATTGCTAATGGTCTGGATGCAGTTATAAGTGTTGCCAAGGCGTTGAAAGAAAAACAGCGCGAAGATATTAAACTGGTGCTGATTGGTGATGGTAAGCTAAAGCCTGAATTGCAAAATACGGCACAGGAAAATGCCTTAACGAATATTATTTTTCTTCCACCAGTCGATAAAGAAAAATTATCAGGGTTGATGAAGTCATCCAATATTGGTATGCAGTTATTAGCGAATGTGCCAGCGTTTTATTATGGTACCTCTCCAAACAAGTTTTTTGACTATCTTGCCTCTGGCTTACCAGTCATCACGAACTATCCTGGTTGGGTTGCTGATTTGATTAACGAAAATAGTTGTGGCGTTAGTGTTGAAGCTGACAACCCAGAGCAATTTGCTCAGGCACTGATTTCTTTAGCGGATAATAGAGAGCAATTGCCAATGATGGCCAAAGCAGCCAGCTCTTTAGCGAAAGAAAAGTTTGATCGGGAAATGCTTTCAAGGCAATTTGTTCAATTTCTGGAGTCGGCAGCAAATGATTAAGCGAGCATTTGATTTGTTGTTGAGCTTATGCGTTTTTCTGCTGCTGTTACCCTTACTTGTTTTGCTTGGTGTGGTAATTGGGGTGACCATGGGTCGACCGGTATTATTTAGACAAGCCAGACCAGGATTAAATGGTAGAATATTTTACATGTGGAAATTCAGAAGCATGAATAATCAGTGTGATGCTCAAGGTAATTTACTTCCAGATGAGAAACGCATTACTAAACTGGGTCATTTTATTCGTAACACAAGTCTGGATGAGCTTCCTGCATTGTGGTGTGTTATCAAGGGAGATATGAGTCTGGTTGGACCAAGGCCTTTACTGGTTGAATATCTCGAGCGATATTCTACAACGCAGGCAAGAAGGCATGAGGTTAAACCTGGTATTACAGGTTGGGCGCAGGTGAATGGGCGTAATGCAATAAGTTGGCAAGAGAAATTCGAGTTGGATGTCTGGTATGTTGATAACTATAGCTTTCTACTAGACATCAAAATTCTGTTGTTAACTTTGAAAAAGGTGATGTTTAGAGAAAATATCAGTCAAGATGGTCATGCAACCATGCCTGTGTTTATGGGAAACGAACATGATGAGATGGAGCAAAACCATGACAATAAGAACTGATGCTCAGAATGAAGGTAATTATCAGAAGATCTGCAAAGTGACATTATTATGAACATATTATTCACTTCAGCGGGGCGCCGCGTATCTTTATTGCGAAGCTTCAGGAGTGCGCTAAAAGAACTTAATGTTGAAGGAGAGATTTTTTCTGCTGATGCTGGCACCACCGCGCCTGCATCTTTTGTTTCTGATAAAAACTTCAAAGTACCTCGGGCAGACGCCAACGATTACATTCCCAGCCTGATTAAAATTTGCAAGGAAAATGATGTTCAGCTCCTTATTTCTTTAATCGATACTGATTTGGGCTTGCTATCAGAAAATAAAGAGCTGTTCGCCTCGATAGGAACAAAAGTGTTGGTATGTGATAAAGCCACTAATGATATTTGTTTTAATAAAAGTCATTCATACACATTTTTCAAAAATAACGATATTGAAACGGCCGAAATATTAAATGATTCACAAATTAGTATGCTTGAGCAGCAAGATTTTCCCTTACTGGTCAAGCCTTGGGATGGCAGTTGTAGTGTTGGTGTCAACATAGCTAGGGATAAGGAACAATTGCACTTCTATAAAAAGCATACAAAAAATGCAATTGTGCAACGTTTGATTGTTGGAGAAGAATACACCTGTGATGCTTATGTTGATTTTGAAGGAAAGGTAAGGTGTGTGGTTCCCCGAAAGCGTTTGGAAACGAGGGCAGGCGAGGTTAGTAAAGGCTTGACGGTTCGGGATCCAGAAATGATTAATGCTGTCATTAACTGTGTTAGCAAGTTGCACCATGCTATTGGTTGTATGACTGTGCAATGCTTCAAGCAAAAGTCTAATGGTAAAATTGCATTTATAGAGATAAACCCACGTTTTGGTGGTGGACACCCATTAAGCATTCATGCGGGCGCGAACTTCCCCAAGTGGATTATTCAGGAAATGCTTTATGGTTCCTGTGATGCAAATTTCGATGACTGGACAGATGACCTGGCAATGTTGCGCTTTGATGATGAGATTATTGTACCGGGTGAAAAAATTCGATGAATTCAGCAATTGTGTTCGATCTGGATGACACCTTGTATTTGGAGCAGGATTTCGTTAAGAGTGGTTTTAATGCAGTGGATCAGTTTTTAACGGAAAGAGATATTCATGGATTTTTTAATAAAGCCTGGAAGTATTTTTGCGATGGTGGGCGAGGTGATACATTTAATATTGTATTGAAAGAACTGTCTGTTTCTTTTGACGATGCTTTTATAAAGCAATTAGTAAGTGTCTATCGTGAACATAGCCCTGATATTACTTTATGTGCTGACGCTTTATATATTCTTGAAAAGCTGTATAGAGATAATCACTTGGCTTTAATTACCGATGGCTTTTCGATTACGCAACATAATAAAATTCGGGCGCTGAATCTTGAGAAATATATTAAAAAAATTGTTGTAACCGATGATTTGACTGGAAATCGGGAATATTGGAAACCTCATCAGAAACCATTTGAAATTGTGCAAGAATTCTTTGGTGTAGATCATGAAAACTGTGTATATATTGGTGACAATGAAAAAAAAGATTTTGTTGCTGCCAATAAATTAAAATGGAAAACAATCTGTATTGAGCGAGCTGAAAAAGTGCATCAGCATAAAATACTGGATGACGCATATAAGGCAGATCTGTATGTGCACTCATTGG
>JBECKS010000095.1:0-8198 GCA_040235395.1 Pseudomonadales bacterium
GATACTTCCAATTAGCGTAGTTTTACCAGCTCCGTTGGGGCCTAGTAGAGCAAAGATTTCGCCCTTATGAATATCAAGGTTGATATTCTTTAATGCTTCAAAACCATCAGCGTAGGTTTTATTGAGACTTTTAATCGTAATAATATCTTGCACGGGAATGGCTCGTTAGCGACTTGAAGAGAGGCGCTAGATTATAAGCGTATTTTGATTAGTTTCTAGGTGTTTATCTCCTAAGGGAAAAGCGCTCAAAAGGATTGTCATCAAAACCTCAAGAGGCAGATCCATATAAATAAAAGGCAAGCCTTAAAACCTTCTAATGGCCAGCACATGTAGTAGACTATCGTCATGATTATTTCACACGCCCATAAATATATTTTTTTTGCTGTTCCCAAAACGGGTACCCATTCTATTCGTGAAGCCCTACGAGAACACAAAGGTTCCGATGCTTGGGAACAACAAATGCTTTTTGGTCGTGATGTAATGCCTGTGCCTGCATTAGCAGCCATAGGACATGGGCATATTTCAGCAAAGCAACTGAAACCTCACATTCCTGAAGAAATGTGGAGTGATTACTTTAAATTTGCTTTTGTTCGTAATCCGTACGACCGCTTCATTTCGTCTTTTTTTTCCTATTAAGAGATGGAAATTTAAAAGGTAAGAATGTCTGCTCTTTAATGAAAGAGCTACTTAATAGACCTCGGTTTCGAAATGAGTTGCTTGTTGTGCCGCAGTCGACCTTTCTTTGTGATCATAATGGTGAAATTGGCATGGATTACATTGCTCGTTATGAGGATATACAGTCCTCTTATGAACATATTGCAGAAAGGATAGGGACACCATCAAAACGCCTTATTGAGAAAAATGTTTCCAAACATGAGGGATACGAAAACTATTATAACGACAATGAGCTACGTGAAATGGTAAGAGACTTCTATTCCACCGATTTTGATTTGCTCGGATATAATAAAGATTTGGTTCTGAAGTAAATTGCCTATTATTTTTTTATTGTAAAAATAACAACGGTATTCTCTTATGCTTAAAGGCATCCTTTTTATTATCGCTATCATTGTTACCTTCGATATTGGCAAGGCGATCATTAATTCCTACAGGGAAGAGCATGCGCTTGAGAAGGTACAAGAACAGAAACAACAGTTGAAAACTGAAGGAAAGCGTTCTACTTCTAACAATGAAATCACTTTAGATAGTGAGGATTCATCCGAAAATGACTTGAACAATACGCCAATGAATCTCACCTTGCCTGATGACGATCATAAAGAAGAGCAGGGCGAAATCATTGATCTTGAAAGCCAATCATCCTTCTCAAATACCAGTGAAAAAGATAAATCCACTAACATCAAGGCAAAGCCGATAATGACTTTTGATGTCGAGACCCGCACACCCGATGTAACAGGTGTAACAGTTGAAGTGAAAAAGAAATATTGAATTATCTTTTAATCCTTTAATACCGTTTCATTGGATAGATGCATGAGGTATTTCCCCTGATGAGGTTTCCATTCTGGTAAATAGGCGTCTCTGGTTTCGCCATTAGGATCACCGAACTTAGCAAAATTTGTCCAATAACTTTGCATTTGTGTGATGAGCTGATGCGCTTTTTTTACATCATCATCTTTATACAATTGAATTTTATTGTGATAGACCTTGAAGTCAGTCATGGTGTCAAAGAGTACTGAAAGTTCTGATCCATGAACGCCGCTACTAAGTACATTAAAAGCATTTTTCTTGAACTTGAATTTATATAACCAGCTATCTTGAGTTTTTTCGATAGCTTCCAGACTGTCTACAGTGGCATTTCTCAGGAAAAAAGGGTCCTTGCTAGTATAGCCTGCCATGAGAGGTACCTTTACCTGTTCGTTTGCTAGAAAAGACTCATAAGGTAGTTTGGGAATTAAAACGCCATCAATTCTTGGGATGAAACAGAAACCGGTATCAAGATCGAAAGTCATCATGCATCGAAAGTTGCTTGCAAGAACCCTGTCATTGAGTTCTTTTGCAGGAATTTTTCTTAAACAAGCAGCCACATCTTTTTCTTTGTCGCAATCGAGTTTTTTTGCAATGCGTTTACCAATTTTGAAGGACTTATCTGTTGTATTTACAGTTTTGCCACCACCGCTTTGTGCAATGGCTTTATGAAACAATCCTTCGCTATATGGGCTTCCTAACAAGGTGAAAACACTCCAGCTACCAGCTGATTCGCCAAAAATGCTTACGTTATCTGGATTGCCTCCAAACTGTTCGATATTTTTTTGAACCCATTGCAAAGCAAACTGTTGATCAAGCAAACCATAGTTTCCTGTGCTACCTCCACCATAACCATCATCCTTATCGACTAAGGCAGGGTGAGAAAGATAACCAAAAGGACCAAGACGGTAGTTAATGGTAACGATAACTACATCTTTACCACTTAAACTGGTGCCATCATAAATTGGCCAGGCTGAAGACCCGATAATAAGTGCGCCACCATGAATCCAGACCATAACGGGAAACTTGCCCTCTTTTTTAGGTCGCCAGATATTGAGGTATAAACAGTCTTCGCTGGTTTCAGTAGCGGCAGTTTGAATAGTGGCGTCGCTTAAGGCGCGACTCTGCATGCAATCGGCGCCATAATTGTTGGCAATAAGTGTTTCCGTTCTTAGTTCAGCCGCTTCAGGTTTTTTCCAACGCAACTCTCCTATGGGTGCCTTTGCAAAAGGAATACCTAGGTAAGCACAGGCAATATTCGTTTGTTTTCGTATTTCAAAGCCTCTCACCATACCTTCCTGAGTAGACACCTCACTATCACATTGAATCTGTTCCATGGCTGCATTTTCAGCAAGCGCTGTCATGCTTAAAGCCGAAAGAAACAGGGTGAACGTAAGGGTAAAGACAGAGTAGTAAGCTTTCTTGTGCGTCATCCTTTAAATCCCCGTAAAAAAAGAAGAGCTTGAATTTATTGATATCTATGCCTGACATTAAAATGATTATTATCAACATTCTTGACAATCAGCCGCTATAAACTACATTTCTGCACAACAGAATGAATGCTATTAATTTTTCAGGCAGTTGCCTTTCTGACTTCCGGGTATGAAAGATTTATTAAAACAACAAGCACATTACTTCTTTGTCTATGTGATTTCTGGTTTCCTTGTATTGCTTGCAGGGACTTTTTTGCTGCGTGTTCTTTTTATGTTTATAGCACAAAGACCATTATCGAACTTAGGTCTTGATGATGTACTTTACTCCTTGTTCTGGGGTATACGTTTTGATCTAGCAGCGGCGGCGATTGCTACCAGTTTTATTGCCATACCAACAGCGGTGTTAGTGCGTGTCTTTGGTGTTCGTCGATTGTCACTCTTGCCATTTGCTATTGCTCTAGTGCTGTTTGCTACCGTACAAATCGGTGACAGCATTTATTTTCTGGAGGCGGGTCGGCATTCTGGTTATGAAATCTGGGTTTTACTCGAGGAGTTTTCTGGTTTATTAGCAACGGCATTACAGGATAGTTTGCTGTTGGTTTTATTTGCTTTGCTACTCGCTGTTCTGATTATTGTTCCTGTCTGGGGACGCAGGGTGTCAATTCAAGGGAGTTTCCCATCGGTAGAAATCTCATTTTTACTTTGGTGTGTGATTGCAACCTTGTGCATGCGTGGCAGTTTACACGAGAAGCCAATGAAGCCCGTGTTAGTCTTTAATCTAGGCAATGATGACATGGCAGCGATTGCTGAAAACCCCAGTTACACAACGATTTATACCTTATACCTGGGCAAGCAGAGTAAGCCAGTGTTTCAAGGATTCACAAAACTGAGCCGCGATGTTTATCATCATCTAGTTCAGGAGCATTTACTGAACAAAGAACCCAAAAATGTTGCTCCACAAAAACACTACAATGTTATTCTTTTTGCTTTAGAGGGTTGGCCATCTTATTACATGAATAATGTTGGAAATGAACACGCTACTACACCTGAATTTAATGCTCTGGCTGCCCGTGGATTTACAACAGATGGCTTGATTGCTGAAGGTCATCGTACATCTGAAGGCTTATTCTCGATGCTATGCTCTTATCCGAACCCGCTAGGAGAGGCGATTATTAATAATGAATTGATATCTAATCATTATGAATGCCTACCTAGAATCTTATCCAATAATGGCTGGGAAACAGCATTGTTTCAGGGAATGCACACGGGCGAAGTAGGGTCTATGGGGCAAAAACTTGGACTCTCCAAATCCTATGGCAAAAATGATGTGGGTAATTTGAAATATCCTGAAAACAATTGGGGTATTGATGATCATGACCTCTTTGATTTTATGCTGGAAAAAATAAAACAGGCAAAGAAACCATTTTTCTATGTCGTTAACACAACCAATACCCATGATGATGTCTTGCCTGAAGATGTGCCTTATACATTTGGTAGTGAAACGAAAGAAGAGCGTAAAAAAAGCATTTTGTATTACTCCGATGAAGCCTTGGGTAAATTTGTTCGGCAATTGGAAGCGACCCTACATGAACCTACCTTGCTAGTTATTACCTCTGACCATACAAGAGGGCTCATGCCAGACCGTTTCAGTGATTACCATATACCGTTTACTATGCTGGTTCTGAATCAACCTTTTGAAAAACGACATATAAAAGCTATTGCTTCACAGAGGGATGTTGCACCAACAATCATGGAATGGCTTGGTGGGCATATTCCCTGGTTTACAGGTCAATCCCTATGGTCATTAACAGAAAAGGATTTTCGCGCCAGCTATTACACTGCTGGCCTTTTTGCATTTTTTACAGGAACCCGAATGGTTGAATTTCCTCTATCGGGAGAAAGGGCAATGAATTGTTTTAACTGGAATAGTGATGTAAAGAAACTGGATGGTAGCGCTTGTGACGAATCAGATAGCTTGAGTGAGCAAAAAGCACGAGCCTATATCGAATATTCCCAGTCCTTACTTTTTAGGGGCAAGACCGTTGATTATGGCAGTGAGCCCCTTAAGGATTAGGGCCTTTACCAACCTCCATATTGTCAACAATCTTGACTAATTAGATGCTTTAATTTACATTTCCGCTCCCTTTGTTGTAAATATTGTCAACAATTTCTTCAATAGAGCGATATGTCTACCAGCACTGAGTCCTTCCAGCAAAATTTGGCAATTCAGCAGGATGAGTCCTCTGAATCAGTGCAAACACGGGCCGATATCGTGTTCCAGACCCTACAATCCGAGATTACCAAGGGCAGTATCAAGCCCGGTAGCAAGATTTCAGAAACTGAACTAGCAACGCAATATGGCATTAGTCGTGGCCCATTAAGAGAAGCCCTGAATCGTCTTGAAAGCCGCGGCTTGATTGAGCGTGTGCCCCATGTGGGCGCCAGGGTGGTTTCCTTAAACCTTCGTGAGCTTCTGGAAATCTACGAAGTGCGTGAAGCCTTAGAAGGCCTGGCTTGCCGTTTGGCTGCTCAAAATATGAGCAGTGAAGAAATAGCACAATTAAAGCTTCTTCTCGAAAAACACGGCGCAGACAGTGAAATCCAGTCAGGTCATGCCTATTTCCAGAAAGAGGGTGATCTTGATTTTCATCACTTGATCATCACCGGGTCAAAAAATGACCATCTAGCCAAGCAGGTGCTCAAAGACATGTATCACTTGCTCAGGATGTACCGCTATCAATGCAGCCTTTCTGAAGGAAGGCCGCAGAAAGCCCTGAAAGAACATTTAGCTATTCTGGAAGCTATTGCCGATAGAGATGGTGATCTGGCTGAAATGCTGATGAGAAAGCATATCCGTCAGGCAAAAGAGAATATTGCCAAACAATATAAACAGCAGGATTTCGATTTAATTAATCAAACAGCAAAATAGTTTTTATAAGTTAAAGAAGGTGAAATATGACAAATAGACTTTCCCCAGGTGCAAAATTCCGAAAGGCAATTGCAGAAGAGAAACCCTTACAAGTTGTAGGCACCATTAATGCCTATTGTGCAATGATGGCTGAACAAATCGGTCATAAAGCCATTTATCTTTCTGGCGGTGGTGTAGCAAACGCTTCCTATGGATTACCCGATTTGGGTATGACTTCACTGAACGATGTGCTGGTTGATGTTCAACGTATTACTTCGGCATCAAGCCTTCCTCTGTTAGTTGATATCGATACCGGCTGGGGTGGTGCTTTCAATATTGCCAAAACGATTCGTGATATGGAAAAAGCTGGCGCTGCAGCTGTTCATATGGAAGATCAGGTCGCCCAGAAACGCTGCGGTCATCGCCCTAACAAGGAAATCGTTTCTACTGAGGAAATGGTAGATCGTATTAAAGCAGCTGTAGATGCAAGAACAGATGCAGATTTCTTCATCATGGCGCGTACTGACTCTTTTGCGCAGGAAGGCCTTGAATCAGCTATTGAACGTGCGAAGGCATATGTTGCCGCAGGAGCCGACGGAATATTTGCAGAAGCCGTAAAAACAGAGGAACATTACCGCGCTTTTGCTGAAGCTTTAGATGTTCCAATCCTTGCGAACATCACTGAATTTGGTCAAACCGAATTGTGGAACAGGAAAGAACTCGCAGAGTGGGGTGCGCAAATGGTGCTTTATCCACTATCCGCATTCAGGGCAATGAACAAAGCAGCTGAAACTGTTTATAAAAACTTGCTGGTTGAAGGTGATCAGAAAAAGGTTATCGACATAATGCAAACACGTATGGAGCTTTACGATTATCTTGGTTACCACGCGTATGAGCAAAAACTGGACTCGCTGTTTGCCGAAGGCAAAAATAAGTAACTAATTGCTGAAGGCGAAATAAAAAATTTAACTTGAAGATTTTAGATAGAAGAGGGTAATACCATGGCTGAAGGAAAAAAACTTGAAGGCGCAGGTCTACGAGGACAAGTTGCAGGAAAAACTGCCTTATCAACCGTTGGAAAATCAGGTTCTGGTTTAACCTACAGGGGTTATGACGTAAAGGATCTTGCAGAAAATTGTCAGTTTGAAGAAGTCGCTCATTTGATTCTGAAGGGCGAGTTGCCTACGCAAGCAGAACTCGATGCTTACAAAAGCAAACTGAAAAGCCAACGAGGTTTGCCTCAAGCATTAAAAGACGTACTTGAGCGCATTCCCAAAGATGCACATCCAATGGATGTCATGAGAACGGGTTGTTCCATGTTAGGAAATCTTGAAACTGAAGATAATTCTGTCATGGGGGTTTTCCCAGAAGAACAGGATGCAACTGATCGTATGCTTGCCTGTTTTCCTTCCATCATTTGTTACTGGTACCGCTTTTCGCATGATGGTGTGCGAATTGAAACGGAAACTGATGACGACTCTATTGGTGCGCATTTCCTGACCATGCTTCGTGGTGAAAAACCCAACGAATTACATGAGCGTGTTATGAACGTTTCATTGATTCTTTATGCTGAGCATGAGTTTAATGCTTCTACTTTCACAGCGCGTGTTTGTGCTTCTACCTTGTCTGATATTCATAGCTGTGTAACCGGTGCAATTGGTTCACTTCGCGGTCCATTACACGGTGGTGCAAACGAAGCAGCCATGGATATGATTGAAAAATTCAAGGATGCAGATCATGCAGAAACTGAAATGATGGCCATGCTTGCTCGCAAAGATAAAATCATGGGCTTTGGTCATGCAATTTACTCTGAATCAGATCCAAGAAACGTAATCATTAAAGGCTGGTCAGAAAAATTGGCAAAAGATGTGGGCGATACTGTGCTATATCCGGTTTCTGTTCGTTGTGAAGAAGTTATGTGGCGTGAGAAAAAACTGTTCTGTAACGCTGACTTTTTCCATGCTTCTGCTTATCACTTTATGGGTATTCCAACAAAATTGTTTACACCAATTTTCGTGATGTCACGTTTAACAGGTTGGGCAGCTCACGTGATGGAGCAACGTGCTGATAACCGAATCATTCGACCATCAGCAGAATATGTTGGGGTAGAGCCTCGTTCAGTCAAAGCGATTGCTGAACGTTAATAGCTCTCACTATTTTGCGTTCTGCTGCGTTAAAAGCATGCTCGCTCGGTCACTTATTTTATATAAGCTCACTCGCTGTGCGTGCTTTCGCCTTGCATAACATCAAAATATTTTCGAGCTAATATGTTATTTAAGTTTGCCCGCGGAAGCGGAAAGTTGTTTTGAAAAAAGTCAGAAGTCGAATTAACCAAACATAGTCATTTAAGAGTTTAGATTTATGTCCATGAATACTGA
>JBECKS010000265.1:0-1735 GCA_040235395.1 Pseudomonadales bacterium
CCGGTCACCTGGGGATTCTACATCATCAATTTCGTGTTCTTCATCGGAATCAGCCACGCCGGCACGCTGATCTCCGCCATTCTCCGCCTGTCCAAAGCCGAATGGCGACGGCCGATCACCCGGATGGCGGAAGTCATCACCGCAATCGTTCTCGCGATCGGGGGGCTGCATCCCATTATCGACCTGGGCCGTCCCGACAGGATTACGCATATCTTCTTAAACGGCCGTCTCCAATCTCCCCTGCTCTGGGACGTCGCCAGCATCACGGCGTATTTCACCGCCAGCACGATCTATCTCTACATCCCGCTGATCCCGGACATCGCCATTCTTCGGGATCGCGGGGTGAAACCTCGATGGCTGTACGAATTTCTTTCCTGGGGATGGCAGGGAACCGAACGGCAGCACAAGGTGCTGGACCGGGCGATGAACATCCTGATGGTCATGGTGATCCCCATTGCGGTTTCGGTTCACACGATCATCTCCTACATCTTCGCCATGACCGTGCAGCCGGGCTGGCACAGCACCATTTTCGGTCCCTACTTCGTGGTCGGGGCAATATTTTCCGGCATCGCCGCGATCTTGGTGCTGATGATCGTCTTCCGCAAGGTCTTCCACCTGGAAGGGTACCTGAAGCAGATCCACTTCAACTACTTGAGCATCCTGCTGCTGATCATGTCGCTGCTCTGGTTCTACTTTACCTTTTCGGAATACCTCACCGGGTATTACGGCCACGAACCCAACGAAATGCGCGTGTTCTGGTACAAATTCTCGGGGGATTTCGCACCCTTCTTCTGGACGATGGTGGCCTGCAACTTCCTGGTGCCGGTGGTTTTGCTCTGCAACCGGAAGACCCGGACGATCCTGGGAATTCTGATAGCATCCATCTCCGTCGTGGTCGGCATGTGGATGGAGCGGTTGATCATCGTCGTCCCGTCCCTGGCCAATCCACGGTTGCCGTACCCGACGGGAATCTACATCCCCTCCTCCACGGAATGGACGCTGTTCATCGGAGCAGTCTCGGTGTTCATCCTGGGGTACATGATCTTCGCCCGCTTCTTCCCCGTGATTTCGATCTGGGAGATCGAAGAGGGACGTCACGAGAGCGCCAAGAACGTTACCGAACGTATCACTTCCTACATGCCGGACCCGGAACCCTCTACAATGGGGGAATAGGAAGGAATCCGTCAAAAAAATGTGTCGCGCAGCGAAGGGGAGGTTCTATACACTCAATGTAAGGGATACGGAGAACTGCCTATGAACAGAAAAACCATCGAGGTGCTTCAGATCGTATCGATCTCCCTGATCTGGGTGTTGTTCACCGGGATCGCCGTATGGATCGTCACCCTGATCAAGGAATCATTGAAACTTCATGACGCCCCGGATGCGTCAGTCGGCATCAGCATCGTTGCGATTCCCGTCTTTTTCACCCTCGCTTCGATCCTGACGTACGTGTTCGTCGGATTGCGAAAAGGGCGGAAAGAGGAATCGGACCGGTAGGGAATATCCGCCGGCCGGATCGCCAGGAACAGATCGTCGAGGGGGGATGACATCCATGCCAGATAGGAAATCGCGTGCCGTTGCGGTATGCACACTCGGAGTTCTTTGCCTACTCGCCGCAGTTACCCTGGTCGGGGGCGGGTGCAGCAAGAAGGAATCCGGTCCAACCGAGCGGACCATCGCGAAATCAGGACCCCCGGCTTACAAGCCCTACCTCAACAGCGACCTCATACAGGGC
>JBECKS010000120.1:0-7378 GCA_040235395.1 Pseudomonadales bacterium
TCTCTTGCTACTGGCTCACCAACTGCTTTATGCCATGTAGCCACTGTTCCATCTGCAACGGATTCAGGAAACTGAGGCGCTTTAATTTCTACACTCATCTTTTTTCACCCATATTGCTCATGCAATAATTTGTTTTTATTTTTTCCAAATAACTAAAATTAAACTTCAAAGGCATCCCTTACCAATTGCTCTTGTTGAGCAACATGCAAAGACATTGAACCTGCTGCAGGAGATGCTGATGCGGGTCTACCTGCAAATTTCAAAAATAAAGATGCATCGTGTCGAGCAATCACGCTTCTCATGTGATGCTGACTGCAATACCATGCGCCTTGATTCAATGGCTCTTCCTGACACCAGACAATTTCTTTGGCATTGTATTTTGAAATTTCATTAAACAATGCCTCTTCAGGAAAAGGGTAAAGCTGTTCAAGCCTTAAGATGGCCACATCTTCTTTTTCATTTTGCTGTTTATACTCAAGCAAATCGTAATACACCTTACCGCTACAAAGAATAATTCGAGTAACGGCTGATGGATCGATGCTTTCTACTTCACCAAGAACCGTATTAAAAGTTCCTTCAGCAAGCTCATCCAATGTAGAAATGGCGTGCTTATGCCTTAACAAACTTTTAGGCGTCATCGCAACTAAAGGTTTTTTCAAAGGTCTTAACGCTTGACGTCGCAACATGTGAAAAACCTGAGCAGGCGTTGAAGGAACACACACCTGAATATTATTTTCCGCACAAAGTTGAAGATAACGCTCTAAACGCGCTGAAGAATGTTCAGAACCTTGTCCTTCATATCCATGGGGCAACAACATCGTTAAACCACAAAGACGTTGCCATTTGTGCTCACCAGAAGAAATAAATTGGTCAATTACAACTTGAGCGCCGTTTGCAAAATCACCAAATTGCGCTTCCCAGATATTCAGCACATCTGGTTTGGTCGTGGAATAACCATATTCAAAAGCTAACACAGCCTCTTCTGACAACAGCGAATCATAAATTTCCATTTGCACTTCGTTGCTTGTTAACTGTGTTAAAGGCATATAACCAATTCCATCTGCCTGATTCAGATAAAGCGCATGACGATGAGAGAAGGTTCCACGTCTTACATCCTGTCCTGTCAATCTTACAGACACTTTCTGGTCAAGCACGGTGGCATAAGCCATAATTTCTGCATAACCCCAATTGATAGGCAAAGCTCCAGCAGACATTTTTTTTCTGTCTTCAACAATTTTTTGAACCTGCTTCTGCAATACAAAACCTTCAGGCACTTCTTCCAGTTCTTTTGCAATACGTTTCAAATCCTTTAATGCCACACGAGTATCAAACTCATCCGTCCACTCATGACCAAGATAAGGTGCCCAATCAACAAACAGCTTTGAATCAGGTTCAGTTACAAGTCCTTTCGCCACATGTTTGCCATCTTCAAGATTCTGGCGATAGCCTTCTACAAGCTCACTATCCTGAGCTTGATTAATGACACCTTCCTTAATGAGTTTCTGCCCATATAAGGTTCGTGTTGTAGGATGCTGCCTGATTTTTTCATACATCAATGGTTGTGTAATCGAAGGCTCATCAGCTTCATTATGCCCGCGACGTCGATAACAGAATAAATCAATAACAACATCTTTCTTGAATTCCATTCGATAATCCACAGCAAGTTGCGTTACAAAATAAACTGCTTCCGGATCATCTCCATTTACGTGAAAAATAGGAGCCTGCACCATTCTCGCAACATCAGTGCAATATTCTGTTGAACGAGAATCAAGAGCATTACTTGTGGTAAATCCAACCTGATTGTTAATGATGACATGAATCGTTCCACCCGTTTTAAAACCGCGCGTTTGCGACATCTGGAAAGTCTCCATGACAACACCTTGTCCAGCAAACGCCGCATCACCGTGAACAATAATAGGCAATACGAGATTTCCATTAACATCTTTTCGCCGATCCTGTCTTGCGCGCACAGAACCTTCAACAACTGGAGAAACAATTTCCAGGTGAGATGGGTTAAATGCCATTGCAACATGCATTTCACCGCCAGGCGTGACAACGTTCGAGGAAAAGCCCTGATGATATTTCACATCACCCGAACCTTTCTCAGTAAACATTTTGCCCTGAAACTCTCCAAACAAATCGGATGGTTTTTTCCCAAGAATATTCACAAGTACATTCAAACGACCACGGTGAGCCATACCGATGACGCACTCCTTAATGCCATAACTTCCTGCACGCTGAAGGGTTTCATCAATTAGAGGGATAAAACTTTCACCCCCTTCCAGACCAAAACGTTTTGTTCCAGGGAATTTGGTTCCAAGGTATTTTTCTAGACCTTCTGCAGCAGTAAGACGTTCAAGCAAATGCAATTGCGCATCTGGGCCCAACATGGGATGCGACCTGACAGCCTCCATACGTTTCTGAACCCAACGTTTTTCCTCTGTGTTAACAATGTGCATGTATTCTGCACCGATACTTGCACAATAGGTTTCTTCCAGAGCGCTGCAAATTTCTCTCAAGGTGGTTTCGGTTGTTCCAATAAAAAGGGAACCCGTCTGGAAAATAGTATCAAGGTCGCCAGCAGACAAACCGTGGTGGCTTAATTCAAGGTCAGGAACATGCTCACGATACATAAGCTCGAGAGGGTCAAGTTTTGCTTTTTGATGCCCTCTAACACGGTAAGCAGCAATCAATTGAAGTAAATTAACCTGCCTTTTTTCATGTTCTGAACTAACACTACCAACACTGACTGGGGAAACCCGACTTTTATTCCTTGCTAGATAAAGAAAATGTTCCTGAACATTCTTATGAGGGACATCTTCAGATGAAGAACCGTTGAATTTTGGCAGTTTTGAAAAATAGGATCGCCACTCACTGGAAACAGAAGCAGGATCAGTAAGAAAGGATTCGTACAATTCTTCAACATACGTGGAATTCCCTGCAGATAGATGGGAAGTGCTCCATTGTTGACGCATAGACCCCTTTGGCATTTGGTATAAAGCTCCTGGGTAAGATGTTTTCATTAAGGCAGGTATTTTGGGATCGCCTCAATACCTGCCGCAGTTTTAAAATTTCTAACTAGGTACTACTTTCTAACAACATGTTCCTGATGTGGCCAATTGCTCGCGTTGGATTCAAACCCTTGGGGCAGACATTCACGCAAGCCATGATTCCCCTGCAACGAAAAACGCTGAAAGGATCATCAAGATCAGCTAAACGCTCTTCTCTTCCCAAATCCCTGCTGTCAGCAAGAAAACGGTAAGACTGCAGTAATCCAGCAGGACCGACGAACTTATCTGGATTCCACCAGAAAGAAGGACATGAAGTTGAGCAACAAGCGCACAGGATGCATTCATAAAGACCATCCAGCTTCTCCCTTTCTTCAGGGCTTTGTAAACGCTCAATTGCTGGCGCTGGCGTATTGTTAATCAAATACGGTTTAATTTTTTCGTACTGGTTATAGAACTGCTGCATATCAACGACCAGATCACGAATAACAGGCAGCCCAGGTAAAGGCCTAAGGCTTAATTTGTTACCACCCTTGCAGGCAACCGATATAGGGGTTACGCAAGCAAGGCCGTTTTTGCCATTGATGTTCATACCATCTGAACCACAAACACCCTCACGACATGAACGTCTGTATGCAAGGGTATCGTCCTGTTCTTTTACAAGCGCAAGCACATCAAGAACCATTAAGTCCTTACCTTGGGTGTCAATCTGATACTCCTGAATTTTTGGCTCTTTATCTGCTTCAGGGTTGTAGCGATAAATACTGACTTTCAACATGACACTAGCCCCCGATTAATATGTTCTAACTTTTGGTTGGAAAGTATCAACCTGCTTAGGTGCAAAGTTGACATCACGCTTACTGAGATGTTTTGAATCTGGGTGATAAATGGAATGCTTCAACCAGTTCTCATCATCTCTATCTGGATAGTCATAACGTGAATGCGCGCCCCGGCTTTCTTTTCTTTCTAGGGCTGCTATCGATGTTGCTTCTGCCACTTCGAGAAGATTATCAAGCTCCATGGCTTCAATTCTTGCAGTATTGAATGCTCCACTCTTATCACTCAAGTGACCTTTCTGGATTCTTTCACGAAGTTCGGAAAGTTTCTTAACGCCTTGCTCCATCAACTCACCTTTACGGAATACACCGAAGTGATTCTGCATGGTTTGCTGAAGCTCTTTTCTCAATGACGAAACACTTTCTCCAGAACTGGATTGTTCCCAACGCATGTAACGAGAATCGGCATTCTCAAGATCACTTGCACTAACATCACGAGCTTCAATGCCTTCTTTTAATGCTTTCTCAATATGCATACCTGCAGAACGACCAAACACCACGAGATCAAGAAGTGAATTCCCACCGAGTCGGTTTGCTCCATGTACGGATACACAAGCCACTTCACCCACGGCATACAAACCAGGAATAATCGTGTCATTCCCGTTTCCATCCGGCTTTAAAGCCTGGCCATGAATATTGGTCGGGATTCCACCCATCATATAGTGACAGGTCGGTACAACAGGAATAGGTTCTTTCACAGGATCAGCTTGCGCAAAGGTGATAGATAATTCACAGATGCCAGGAAGTTTCGAATGAAGCACATCTTTGCCTAAATGATCCAGCTTCAATAGAACGTGATCGCCTTCCGGACCCACACCCCTACCTTCAAGGATTTCCATCATCATGGAACGTGCAACAACATCCCTTCCAGCAAGATCTTTAGCATTAGGCGCGTAACGTTCCATAAAACGCTCGCCATCTTTATTAATCAGGTAACCACCTTCACCGCGACAACCTTCCGTTACCAAAACACCTGCGCCAGCTATACCTGTAGGATGGAATTGCCACATTTCCATATCCTGTGCCGGGAGACCTGCTCTTAAGGCCATACCCACACCGTCGCCAGTGTTAATCAATGCGTTAGTTGTAGACGAGTAAATGCGTCCGGAACCACCTGTAGCAAAAACAGTTGCCTTACATTTAAAGAAAACTCTCTCTCCGGTTTCAATGCAGATAGCAATCACTCCACATACCACGCCATCCTGATTACTTACCAGGTCACAGGCATACCATTCATTGAAGAAAACCGTATTGTTCTTGACGTTCTGTTGATAAAGAGCATGCAGTAAAGCATGGCCTGTTCTATCTGCAGCTGCGCAAGTGCGTGCAGCTTGGGTTGGGTTATCTGGTCCTTTCGACTGACCGCCAAAAGGTCGTTGATAGATTCTGCCTTCATCAGTTCTCGAAAAAGGCAAACCCATATGCTCCAGCTCAAAGACAGCCTCAGGCCCGACACTGCACATATACTCAATGGCTTCCTGATCTCCAATGTAGTCAGAGCCCTTAACGGTGTCGTACATATGCCAACGCCAGTCATCATTCGGGTCAGCGCTAGCAATTGCACAAGTGATGCCGCCTTGAGCTGACACGGTGTGTGAACGTGTTGGAAATACTTTTGAAATCAATGCGGTTTTTTGACCAGACTGCGCCAACTGAAGCGCGGCTCTCATGCCTGCTCCACCGCCGCCGACAATTACTGCATCATAGTTAACTGTTCTAATTGCTGACATGACTTATAAACCCCAGATTAAGAGTGTTCCCCAAAGAACACAGGCAAGAAGAAGAAGCACGCAAAAGCTTTGGAAGCCCAAACGAATGATGGTTGGAACAGAACCAACAACATGACCGTCTTTAATCAGGTAATCGGTTGAAATAGTCCACATGCCGATCCAGGCATGAGCAGCAATGGAAAGCAAAGCCAGAATTGTAGCTACCTTCATTGCTGTACAGGCCATAAAAGCTTTCCAAGTCTCAAAATCCAAAGATGGATTGGTGATGAAGAACGCCATGACCACGACAAAATACAAACCAAGAATGACGGCAGTGACACGCTGCACCAACCAGTCATACAAGCCACTTCTACCCAGGTTGGTTACATTGGTAGACATATCCACACCCCCTCAGCCAATATCAATACGGCAGACACCATTAGCACCAGTACGCTGCCAATCTTTCCAGCCTTCAAGGTCTCTCCAATGCCCAAGTCCATCAACAAATGTCGAAAACCTGCTACAACATGAAATGTGAGCGCACCAACAATACCCCAAAGAACAATTTTGCCCAGAAAAGTTGAGAGCAGTTCCTTCAACTGATTAAAACTCTCTTCTGATTGCAAGGAAGATGACAGCATCCAAAGCAAGATGGGGATGCCAGCAAAAATAATGACTCCTGTTATTCGATGAGAAATGGAAGTCATAGCAGTAATCGGCAAGCCTAAAAAGGCGTCAGTACCGAGATAAACGGGTCTATTGTTCTTCATGATTTGAAACCGATGCTTTATCCACAAAGGGAAGAATAAAAAGAATCAATTTTTCCTGTTTTTTTGTAATAAAAACGAAAAAAAATTGGGACTGGTAAACAAATGTGTACATCGTTTACGGTGGGCGAAGTATAGTCTTCAAACGACTGGATTACAACGAGGAATATGAAGCAAGCAACTGTATTTACTGTGGTTTATACCTCCTTCAAACAGATGAGAAAAAGCAGAACTTCCCGATATTTTCCTGACCATCTCAAGCATTTCCAACATGCACAATAAAGAAGCATAAAACTCTTATTTTCTAAAATTGACAAACATCATTCGACTCTATAGTTTTGTCGCGTTTTCCATTCCATTTCCATGACTCATCTCGCATCCCTCCCCAGCCTGTATGAGAAAAGTCATTACTTCAGGAGTACTCCAATGTCTGAAACAAAGGCTAAACTAAGCGTAGGCGCAAAAGATCTCGAACTTCCCGTTTTATCAGGAACATTGGGGCCTGATGTAATTGATATCTCCTCACTTACACCAAATGGCTACTTTACCTACGACCCTGGCTTTGTCTCTACAGCCTCATGCGAATCAAAAATCACCTTTATTGATGGAGACAAAGGTATTCTTCTTCATCGCGGCTATCCAATCGCTCAACTCGCTGAGCAATCAGACTACTTGGAAGTCTGCTACCTACTTATGTATGGAGAGCTACCAAACAAGGAGCAAAAAGATGAGTTTGTAAGCATCGTCATGAATCACACCATGGTTCACGAGCAACTGAATCATTTCTACAATGGCTTCCCTAGAAACGCTCACCCAATGGCGATCATGTGTGGTGTAGTTGGTGCGCTTTCAGCTTTTTATCATGACTCACTCGACATCAAAGACAAAAAACACAGAGAAATCGCAGCATTCAGATTAATCGCCAAAATGCCAACAATGGCTGCCATGTGTTACAAATATTCCATCGGCCAACCTTTCATGTACCCACAAAATCATATGGGTTATGCAGAAAACTTCCTGCATATGATGTTTGGCGTGCCTTGTGAGGATGCCGAGGT
>JBECKS010000121.1:0-3085 GCA_040235395.1 Pseudomonadales bacterium
TTAATTCTGTATTTTTCTCAGGGAGCTTAATACTGACGTTCAAGCTCGTTCCCTTACCCGAAAGGAATCCAATTAATGAAGAAACATCTCCCTCCATTTCAAAGACCTCCTTTTGAAGTTTTCCTGAGGCATTTTCAATCAGAAGCTTATCCTTTTTATCGTAGGAAATTTCTGCTTTCTTGATTTGAAGTTTTTGATTAACAAAGGTAGGGCCAGAATAAAAAACACGAACATCTTTAAGCTGGCTCGCTTTCAGTTGAAAGCGTGGTTTCTTGAACCCAGTGCCCTCCTGTTTTTGAGGGAACCAGTTATTAGTGCCATTGACATCTCGCTCGATATAAATGTTGGCTTTTTCAACTTCGAGCTCATCGAGAGAAAGCTTTCCCCGTAAAAGAAAAGGTAGTAGCTCAAAATCTATGTAGAGACGATCAACTTCTGCCAGCGTTGAAGCGTTTTCTACATCATTACGCTTTAAGGTGGCTTCTGTAATTTCTATCGAAGGGAAAAGAGAAAAATCAACATCAAAGGATTTATATCCCAGGGAGAAACCCTGTTTCCATAGCTGCTCTTTAACAAGGCGCTGGGGAAGATTCGCATCGCTCTGAAGTGATAGCCAAAGGAAACGTGCGCTCAAAACGAGCAGTAGAATTGCAAGAAAAATCAGGAAACGTTTCTTTAATTTCACTGTTCAAGGCGCCATGGGATTGATAACAATTTGCCCTCAGGGGCATGAGTTTGAATGTTGCCATGAAATGAATATATGAAGAAGCCTCAAAACTACAAAATATGGAACTTCTCAGATACGCTTAATTTTTATTTCGATTTATTGGAGAAAAAATTCCAAACTTCATCAGCCATTTCCATATCGCGATTTTGTTTTCCAACAAGTAACTGATACAGGTTTGAATACAACTCCGTTAGGCTTGGCTCCGTGTGCCCTCCTCCAGTTACCTCAAAGAGGGCAACCTCTGAACCTTGAAAACCACCACCATATAATTCCTCTGTGACAGTAGAGTTATCAGTATCGTCCAGATCCGTAAAATCTACTGTCTGACTGGTTGTTGTTACATTAGTAGCAATCCATGCGTCGACAGAATCCAACGTAGAAAGCACTGTGCCACGACCATCTGATACATTTCCTATCGTTCCACCATTGTATGGCAATATTGGATCGGCAGTGCCATTTATAAACGCTACCGAGATACCTGAAGTTGCACTTGCACACACACTATCTGCTGGCATTGCTGCAGCTACGACCGCTATCGCTGCAATTTTATCGGGTAAGTCTAAAGCCAGTCGTATTGACATGTGACCACCATTCGAAATACCTGATGCGTAAATTCTTTGAGGATCAACACTGTAATTCGCTATAAATAAATCCATCAGTGTTTCAATAAATAACACATCATCTTCAACTGGATTGGCAGTGGCATCTGCACGGCAATCATTCCAACCCGCTTTTCCAGACCCACCTTCCAATCCCTGTGGAAAAATAATGATTAACTGGTTTTCGTCTGCAATATCCATCCAAACCTTGAATGGAGCCGGCTTACCTGAAAAACCCATCAAATCATCCATTGACGAACCATTTCCATGAAACAGAAAGACTAGTGGGTAACTATTGGATTTATCAAGATTGGCCGGAATATAAAATCCATAGTTTCGATCGACGCTATCAATTGAAATAAGCTGATCTTTATACAGTCCAGCTTCCAGATACTCTGGATCACGAGAATCTGATGAGCCACATGAATTCAATAAAAGTAGAACAAAAACTATCTTTATTAAATTAAGTTTGAAAAAAATAAATTTTCTTTTTTTATTTTTATAGAATGCCTGAATGTAATTTTTCATACTGACATTATTTGCTTTCGGATAATTATTTAGTGTTTATATTCCGTATCAAACTTTTTCTTTCCTTGCGCCTGCATTTGCTGAATCATTTCCATCATGCGTTGCTGCATGAGCGCAGTTTGTGCCTTGCCTCTTTCCAGATCCACAGCAGCTGGCGTTAAGTCAGCATTAGGTGACTGCATCTTGGCAAGCTCTTCTGCATTGATGCCGCACAAACCCACCACTTCCGGATCAATATCCACTTCCTTGAAACCGCGAACATTGGTGGTGAATTCTATCCATAGATTTTCTGGTGCTAGCATGTAAGCAGACTGACAGAAATCATGATCAATGATGTCAGAAATCATGTAACCAAAACTTCTTACACGCTCAACCATAGCTTTCACTTCATCAACATTTTTCATATCGAAGGCCATGTGCTGATGAGCGCCACCAGGCAATAAGCTAATGGTGTTTGGCACGTGAGAAACGCCCATCACTGGTTCCATTTTTTCTACATCCGGGTGATAGACAAAGCTCAAACTGCAATCAGGATTCATGGTAAGAAACGCATGAAAAGCGCCTTCTACACCGTGCATCCAGAATAGCGCTTCAAGTTTCATGCCGATGACCGAAGTAAAGAACTGAATCTGCTCTTTCATCTTTCCAGTACAGAAAGCGATGTGATTAATACCTTGTGGATTAACAGTATTTGACTCTGACATGACACGAACCTCATGAGAAAAACAGTGGAAATAATGGGCGCAGATTCCCACAGCCCTTTAATTTAGTCAACAAAGTTGACCATTACACTCTGCTTATTTATCTGTATTTTAGCGTGGCTGATACCAGATGGCAGAACTGACAGCCCGTTCCTGAATGGTAGCAGGTGCGATAGGCTCTACTCCCAAGGTCAGCGCATCATACGTTGACCAACGCGGTGTGGGAATCTCAAGCACCCGCGCATAATAAGCTGCTTGCTGCTCTGGATTAAATTCCGGGTCTTGCCAAAGCGCCTGTAAATATTCATCACCAATCGTGTTTGTGTAAGTGGCTGTTTTCACATCAACGGTATTACCCACTGCTAACACCTTTCCCTGCTCATCCATAAGACGATTATCACTCAGTGCAACATTAAAAACTTTTTCATGGCTTTGCCCCTTTTCATCCAGCCATAGTTTTATGATTTGAATACGATCGAGATTGGCATGACCCTCATCTTTTTCAGCCCACACCAGAAACTGAAGTTGTT